>CALMOO010000023.1:0-321 GCA_937871705.1 uncultured Hymenobacter sp. | reverse complement strand
TAGGACGATGCTGAGGCGCTAAATGCGTGCCGGCGCTCGGCGTTATTCGGGCAAATGTGGCCAGGCACGAAGCAGCTATTAGCGGCGCCCGCCGAAGCTTTTTCGGTGGTGCGCGCAGCCTGATGGCCGCCAAATTTTGTTGGCAAGTCAACTAGTACTGGCCTCTAGCTGTACTCTAGTAAGCCAGCGCGCCCTACCCCCTCGCTTTTCTTTATGCCCGACGCCACCAACTACTTTGCCTTCTATGGCCTTCCCGAAGTTTTTTTGCTCGACGAAGCCGCCCTCAAAAACAAATATTATCAACTTAGCCGCGAGTTGCAC
>CALMOO010000022.1 GCA_937871705.1 uncultured Hymenobacter sp. | reverse complement strand
GAGGCAGTCGCCAACGACTACAAAATTAGCCGCCAAGACCAGGACGAGTTCTCCAACAGCTCGCACCAGAAGGCCATCAAGGCCATCGCCGCCGGCAAGTTCCAAAAGAGCATCGTGCCGATTATGGTCGAAGAAACCTACGTTGACCAAGCTACGGGCAAGAAGAAAAACCGCTCCTACGTGGTCGATACCGACGAAGGCCCGCGCGCCGATACCTCGGTAGAAGCCTTGGCGCGCCTACGCCCTGTATTTGCCGCTAATGGCACCGTCACGGCCGGCAACTCCTCGCAAACCTCCGATGGCGCAGCCTTCGTGCTCGTGATGTCGGAGCGCATGGTGAAGGAGCTGAACCTAGAGCCCATCGCTCGCATGGTTACCTACGCCACTGAGGGGGTAGACCCGCGCATCATGGGTATGGGCCCCATCAAAGCTGTGCCGAAAGCCCTCAGGCAAGCCGGCATGAAGCTCGACGACCTCGACCTAATTGAGCTAAATGAAGCCTTCGCTTCGCAGTCGCTAGCCGTAGTGCGCGAGCTAGGAATTAATACTGAGAAGCTAAACGTGAACGGCGGCGCCATCGCGCTCGGCCACCCACTGGGCTGCTCAGGTGCCAAACTGTCGATTCAGCTCTTCGACGAGTTGCGCGACCGCGGCCAGAAATACGGCATGGTTACCGCCTGCGTAGGCGGCGGCCAGGGGGTAGCGGGGATTTATGAGCTACTGAAGTAGCAACTCGCTTGCTTTCGTCTGTCATGCTGAGCCCGCGAAGCATCTTATTACAATAGAACAAACCATTAGCTCACTACCTAATGGGACGTGTAGGATACTTTGCAGGCCCAGTATGACAGACGTTTTTAACATTAAATAGTCGGCACGCCTAACATTTTTTGTTTATCTTGCAACACCAAAATCATCAGCTTATTGTTGTCTAAGTATTCGGCAAGCCTAACAGTTTCAATCTCCCACTCAACTCAACATACCATCATGGAAGTATCCAACAAAACCGCTCCGAAGGGCGGCGAATTCATCATCAAGCCCACTGAGGCTCAGAGTGTATTCACGCCCGCCGACTTTACGGAGGAGCAGAACATGATGTACCAGACCTGCCTGGACTTCGTGCAAACCGAAGTGATGCCGCTGCTTGACCGCCTCGACAACCACGAGGAAGGCCTGATGCGTGGCTTGATGGAGAAAGCTGGTCAACTCGGCCTGTTTGGCGTGAGCGTGCCCGAGCAGTTTGGCGGCCTCGATATGGACTTCGCCACGGCCTTGCGCGTGACGGAGGGGGTAGGCGGCGGCCACTCGTTCCCGGTGGCATTTGCGGCGCACACGGGCATTGCGCTGCTGCCGATTCTCTATTTCGGCAACGATGAGCAGAAGAAGAAATATATTCCCGGCCTCACCGACGGCACCTTAATGGGCGCCTACTGCCTCACCGAGCCTGGCTCCGGTTCGGACGCGCTGGGCGCGAAGACTAAGGCCGTGCTCAATGCCGAAGGCACGCACTATGTACTGAACGGCCAGAAGATGTGGATTACCAACGCCGGCTTCGCTGACGTATTCATTGTATTCGCCAAAATTGATGGAGAGCAGTTCACAGGTTTTATCGTAGACAAAAACACGCCCGGCCTGAGCCTCGGCAACGAGGAGCACAAGATGGGCATCCGCGGCTCTTCGACGCGCCAAGTGTTCTTCTCCGATGCGCTGGTGCCAAAAGAGAACGTGCTGGGTGAGATTGGCAAAGGCCACCTCATCGCCTTCAACGTGCTAAACATCGGCCGCATTAAGCTGGCCGCGGCCTGTCTGGGTGGTGCCAAAGCCGCTGCTACGCAGAGCGCGAAGTATGCCAATGAGCGTGTGCAGTTTAAGTTGCCCATCAGCAAGTTCGGTGCTATCCGCTACAAATTGGCTGAGCAGGCCATTCGCCTCTACGCCGCCGAATCGGCTATTTACCGCGCTGGCGACGACATCTACCGCAAGGAGCAAGAACTGCTGGCCTCGGGCCTCGGCACCAACGAAGCGCTGCTGGGCGCTGCCCGCGAATTTGCCGTGGAGTGCGCTATTCTGAAAGTAGAAGGCTCGGAAGTTCTGGACTACGTAGTAGATGAAGGCGTGCAGATTTATGGCGGCTACGGCTTCTCGGCCGACTACCCCATGGACCGCGCTTACCGCGACTCGCGCATCAACCGCATTTTCGAAGGCACCAACGAAATCAACCGCATGCTGGCCGTTGATATGCTGCTGAAGAAAGGCCTAAAAGGTGAAATCGACCTGATGGGCCCGGCCCAAGCCGTACAAGAGGAGCTGATGAGCATTCCAAGCATGGGCGAAACCGATGACTCACCCTTCGCTACCGAGAAAAAGACCATCGCTAACCTTAAGAAAGCCATCCTGATGGTGGCTGGCACGGCCGTGCAGAAGTACATGAACTCGCTCGCCAAAGAGCAGGAAGTACTAACCAACATTGCCGATATGGCCATCAAGACCTACATCGCTGAAAGCACGTTGTTGCGCGTGGAGAAAGAAATTGGCGTGAAAGGCGAAGAGGCAATGAGCCGTCAGCTCGATATTGCCCGCGTGTACCTCTCCGATACCGTGAACCTAGTGGAGCGAGCCGGCAAAGAAGCCATTGCCAGCATGACCGAAGGCGACGAGCAGCGCTTACTGGCCATGGGCCTCAAGCGTTTCACAAAAGCCGAGCTCTTCAACGTAAAGGATGCTCGCCGCCGCATCGCTGCTGGCGTGATTGAAGCCAACGAATACTGCTACTAGGCCGCTGATTAGCACGGTTTTAGTTTAGCTGACGTTCCGTTGTAGATGATTGAAAAAGGCCGCTATTCCTGTAGGGAAAGCGGCCTTTTCTTTTGCATTCTGCAACCTCAATGAGAAATCCCTACCCCCTTATTTAAGTTTAATCTCATTCAGTTGCAAGGCTGCCTTCTTGTTTGGTCGGCTCAAGTTGATGATGGTTTTAGAATCGAGCCAAGTGGTAAAATCCTTGACGTAAGCGAGTTGCTGGTCGTTGGCTACGTTCAGCTTGAGGCGCTGCGGAGCGCTTAGCACGCCCGTGCGCGACTGGATGCGGCGCAGGTAGAGGTCGGGCTTATTATTGAGTGTCTCTAAAGTCAGCAGTTGCACTTCGTCGCCGAATACGCCGGCTCGAAAGCCGATGCCCGTGTAGCTGTCGATGGCCGGCGCTACTTGGTCTTTGGGCACTATCAGATGCCAGGTTGGCGTCACAAACGCGCTATAACCAAACACGTGCAGCTCGCGGGCGTGCACCGGCTGCTCGGGGCCGCCTTCCTCAAAGTGGCGCTCAGCCACGATTACGAGGTTTTTATTTTCTGATAAGAGCATATCGGCCAGATAGATATCCGACAAGCGCTTTACCTCCGCGCCGGTGGCTTTGCTAGCTTCAGCCAGGTAAGCCGGCGCGAAAGGCAGCTCTTCGGCTAGCTTCAGGCTGCTGGTTGCAAAGTCGAAGCGCACCACTTTCAGACTGGTCAGGTCGCCCGTGTTGTAATTGGCGCAGAGCGCGGCAGCGTAGAGTTGGCCGTCGGGCAAGAGGCTGAATTTTGCGTCGCGAATGGTAATGGGCTGGCCGCCAAAGACGCCGCCCACCGGCACGCCCATCACCAGGATGGGGGTAGGCACCCCGATTTGGTCGGACGTGGGGGGGTAGCGGCGCGCCGTGAGCTTGCGCATGTTGTCGCCGAGCAGCGTCACGTACTGCGTGCCATCGTTGGCTAATAATATATTAGGTGAGAAGAAATCACCTTGGTCGCGAAAATCATAGGTGCGGTCCAGAATTTTGGTCAGTTTCTGGTCGTAGAGCGTCCCGACTAGGCTGCGCACTTGCTCGTCGCGGGTGGCGTAGCGGAATGCGAGCAGGCGCGTGCCATCGGGCGAGATGCGCACGCTAGGTCGACGCTCGCCGGCCGCCGCCGTGATGAGCACGACGGATGCCCCTTTTTGGCCGCCCACTAGGCCTACGGGCTGCGCAGTTAGGTTCTGGCCGCTTTCGTCGGCATGGTGCAGCACCACCCAGGCTTGCTCGGGGCTGTGGCCAAAGGCTTCTACCGTTTCGCCAGGAGCAATGGGGAGGGTAGTGCTCCACTGCTTTTTAAGGGCGTTGTCGTAGCGCTCAACGGTGTAGGTGCTGCCGCTTTGATGCGCCAAAATCACGAAGCCGCTGCCATCAGCCAAGGCCAACGTTTTGTGAGGTACACGCTGATTATAACGGTCTTCACCCTGCTCTGGCAAGTAGCTAAAAGGGGCCGACTTTACTTTTTGAGCCAACACCTGCTGGCCACCGATTAGCATACCGCTCGCTATTAATGCTAGTGCAACTACGGGAAAACGCATAAGGAAATAAAAAGATAAACTACATGCCCCAACAGAGCGCATTCGCCAAAAATACCCTCTATCGCGGATGTACAACGCTAAACAGCCAGGCTGTGCAGCCACTTGCGTCAGCTACCATGGCTGGTTTGCCGGCTTTTTAGCTTGCTATCAGTTACTTTTGCAGCACAAGACGACTTAAAAAGCAACTTTATTAGCTTCAGGTCGTTTAATGGCCGCGCTGACACAAGTAGTCAGCCATCGCCCTACTACTTCTATCCCACCCACTTATTAATTTACTCATATTTAGCCTTAAACATTTTACATGCAGCAGCTAATAGTCTCTGTTATGCTGCTTACTTTCCATGAAGTCCCTCGCTAAACTTAGCTTATTATTAGCCCTTATCATCACTGGGCGTTATTTGCAGCCGGCAGCTTCTGCCACCGTAGCTACTCAGCCTGCTCATATGGCCACCACACAGGCCTTGCCACTGGTATTGGCGCGCTACTCAACCCCTCCGCGGCTAGCTGTTGCGTCTGGGCAGAAACCTACTCAAGCCTCGTACGCCTATTACCTCTAGTATCACAAGCCGATCGGTTGGAGATACCAGGGTAGCACTACGTACGGCGCGTTCCTTGCTTGGCTAGCTAATGCGGCTCCAGTTTACAGCTGTAGCGGGCAGACTTTCTATATGCCGCCGAATGTTGCTGTTTTCAGACCGTGCCAGTTCCGGGTCTTCGCTGAGTAATGCTTGCGCGGCGGCGCGGCTCTCGGTCAGGATGCGGCCATCTTTGGCCAGGTCGGCGATGAGCAGGTCAAGCACACCGCTCTGCTGCGTGCCCATGAGGTCGCCGGGGCCGCGCAATTTGAGGTCAATGTCAGCTATTTCGAAGCCGTTGTTGGTGCGTACCATCGTTTCGAGGCGCGTGCGGCTGTCCTTGCTCAGCTTATAGCCCGTCATCAGGATGCAGTAACTCTGGTCGGCGCCTCGCCCTACCCTCCCACGCAGCTGGTGCAACTGCGAAAGGCCAAAGCGCTCGGCGCTCTCAATCACCATTACCGACGCGTTGGGCACATTCACGCCCACCTCGATAACGGTGGTGGCCACCATTATCTGGGTTTCCTTTTTCACAAAACGGGCCATCTCGAAGTCCTTTTCCTCGGCCTTCATACGGCCGTGCACGATACTAATCTGCATCTCCGGAAAGGCGCGCTGTACGCTCTCGTAGCCGTCCGTCAGGTCTTTGTAGTCCAGCGTCTCGCTTTCTTCAATGAGCGGGTACACGATGTACACCTGCCGTCCCAGCGCCACTTGGTCGCGAATGAACTGAAACACCTTCAGCCGGTTAGCATCGTAGCGATGCACCGTCACGATGGGCTTGCGGCCCGCGGGCATCTCGTCAATCACACTCACATCGAGGTCGCCGTACAGCGTCATGGCCAGCGTGCGCGGGATGGGGGTAGCCGTCATCACTAGCACGTGCGGGATAACGTAAGGGTTTTTCTGCCACAGCTTCGAGCGCTGCGCCACCCCAAAGCGGTGCTGCTCATCCATAATCGTCAGGCCGAGGTTGCGAAACTGCACCACATCTTCGAGTAGCGCGTGCGTGCCTACCAGCATCTGCATCTCGCCGTTGCGCAGCTGCTCGTGCAGCACACGGCGCTGAGCAGTGCGGGTGCTACCCGTCAGCTTGCCAATGTTTAGCCCCAGCAGGACGGCGTACACCTTGAGGCCGGTGTAGTGCTGGTCGGCCAAGATTTCGGTGGGCGCCATCAGGCAGCTTTGGGCGCCATTATCGGCCGCCATGAGCATGGCGATGAAGGCCACGATGGTTTTACCCGAGCCCACGTCGCCCTGCAACAGCCGGTTCATCTGCTGGCCGGCACAGAAGTCTTTGTAAATCTCGTGGATAACCCGTTTCTGCGCGCCCGTCAGGTCGAAGGGCATAATGTCCTTATAGAAGTGCACCAGGGTCGGTACTTCGTTGAAAACCTGCCCCGATAGCGTCACCTTACGCTGGTCTTTCTGGCGCAGCAGTTTCAGCTGAATATAGAAAAGCTCTTCAAACTTGAGTCGGAACCGCGCTTTTTCCAGCATCTCCGGGCTTTGCGGGAAGTGTATCTGTTGCAAAGCCGTGGCCTTGTCCATCAGCGCATAGCGCTGAATTAGGTCGGGCGACAGCGTTTCGGTTACCTGAGGTAGGGCAATTTTTAGCAAGTCGCTCACCATCCGCATAATAGCCTTGCTATCAACACGGTGGTAATTCTTCAGCTTCTCGCTAGTGTTATAAACAGGCTGCAAAAAGCTTTGGCCAGCCTTCTGTTCCGTCACTTCTTCCAGTTCGGGGTGGGCCATCTGGGGGCGGCCATTAAACATGGTGGGCTTGCCAAATACAATGTACTCTTGGTGGTTCTTGATAACCTTCTCCAGGTAGTTCACGCCTTTAAACCACACCACTTCCAGCTCGCCGCTGGCGTCGCCTACTTTGGCTACCATGCGCTTTTTCGGCCCCTCCCCTACCACTTCCCTACCCCGCAAAATTCCCTTCACCTGCACAAAAGGTAACTC
>CALMOO010000021.1 GCA_937871705.1 uncultured Hymenobacter sp. | reverse complement strand
GCCTTGCCTACTCGCTTCATTTCCCCAAGATGATTGTTCAAGTAGTAGTCGGCAAGGCGGCCAATGAACTCGTCAGACCCCAGGTCTTCTATTGCACGCCACCGCGTACGCACCATGATGCGGTCAAGGCTGTGAAGGTCTTGCTGAAATAAGAACTCTATTGGGTCAGCCTCTATGTCTCGGACAGCGACGCCAATCATGAAACGTGCGTTTGATTCCATGGGTGGGGGAGGGGTAGAGCAACCTTGTTTAACTACTGTTTAACTAGGAAAACCAAAAACGCCCTCAGCGCAGTGCTGAGGGCGTTCCTTGTAGTCCGTAGGGGAATCGAACCCCTGTTGGTAGAATGAAAATCTACTGTCCTAACCCCTAGACGAACGGACCGTTTTTCGTTTTGGTGGTGCAAAGATACGGCGATGCAGATTCAAACCAAATTTGCGGCTTAAAAAAAGTAAGCGGATGCGAAAAGTGCACTGATTTTCAGCTGAAAAAAAACCGTGATTGCAAGCATTTTGTTGTTACTGATAGAATGCGAAAGGTTCTTATTCGGCAAAGCCGCCGAAAAGCGTACCTTCGCCCCGAACTTCATTGGAGCCACTGCGGTGGCCCGCCATACTTCCATCTTTCCAACATCATGGCAAAAATCAAAGTCGCCATTAATGGCTTCGGCCGTATTGGACGCCTCACCTTCAAGTCGCTGCTTGGGCGCGACAACGTGGAGATTGTGGCTATCAACGACCTTACCGACAACAAAACCCTGGCTCACCTGCTCAAGTTTGACTCCGTGCACGGTCGCTTCGACGGCACGGTGAGCTACGACGAGCACAGCCTTACTGTTAATGACCAGCGTATTGCTGCCCTTGCTGAACGCGACCCTAAACTGCTGCCTTGGAAGGATATGGGCGTGGATGTGGTGCTCGAATCAACGGGTCGCTTCGTGGATGAAGCCGGCGCAGGCCAGCACATCACGGCTGGTGCTAAGAAGGTGGTGATTTCGGCGCCGGCTACCGGCAATATTCCGACCGTAGTACTCGGTGTGAATGAGGA
>CALMOO010000020.1 GCA_937871705.1 uncultured Hymenobacter sp. | reverse complement strand
GATTCTGCCCATCCTCATTCACGGCGATGCGGCGCTGGCGGGCCAGGGCATCGGCTACGAGCTGACGCAGATGTCGCAGCTCGAAGGCTACCAGACGGGCGGCACCATTCACTTTGTGATTAACAACCAAGTTGGTTTCACTACCGACTTTGAGGACGCCCGCTCGTCAATCTACAGCACCGACCTGGCGAAGATTATCGATGCGCCAGTAATTCATGTGAATGGCGACGACCCTGAGGCAGTGGTATTTGCCGTGCGGCTCGCTACCGAGTACCGGCAGCAGTTCCACGCCGATATCTTCATCGATATGGTGTGCTACCGGCGCCACGGCCACAACGAGTCGGACGAGCCGAAGTTCACGCAGCCCACGCTCTACAACGTCATCTCGAAGCATCCCAATCCGCGCGAGGTGTACAACGCTACCCTCGTGCAGCGCGGCGACGTGGATGCCGAGCTGGCGAACCAGATGGACAAGGAGTTCAGAGACACGCTGCAAGCACGCCTCGACCAGGTAAAGCAGCAGCCGCTACCTTATAAGTACCAAGCGCTCGAAAACGAGTGGCGTACCCTGCGCCGCTCGAAGAACGAAGACTTCGAGCAGTCGCCCGAAACCGGCATTAGCGCCGAAACGGTGGAGCGCGTGGCCCAAACCCTGACTAAAATTCCCGAGAATTTCCGGCCCATCAAGCAGATTGATAATCTGTTAAAGGAGCGCCGCAAAATGTTCTACGAAACCCGCACGCTCAACTGGGCGGCTGGTGAGCTACTAGCCTACGGCTCGTTGCTAAGTGAGAACCACATTGTGCGCGTAAGTGGCCAGGATGTGCAGCGCGGCACGTTCTCGCACCGCCATGCGGTGCTGCACGACGCGGAGACGTCGGCCCCGTACAACTCGCTCAACCACATGAGCGGTGAGCACGAGAAGCTGAGCATTTTCAACTCGCTGCTGAGCGAGTATGCGGTGCTTGGCTTCGAATTCGGCTACGCCATGGCCAACCCTACGGCGCTGGTAGTATGGGAAGCGCAGTTCGGCGACTTTGCCAACGGCGCCCAGACCATGATTGACCAGTTCGTGGTGAGCAGCGAAAGCAAGTGGCAGCGTATGAACGGGCTGGTGATGCTGCTACCTCATGGCTACGAAGGCCAAGGCCCCGAGCACTCCAACGCCCGCCCCGAGCGCTTCTTGCAGCTGGCCGCCGAGAACAACATCGTGGTGGCCAACATTACTACCCCCGCCAATTTCTTCCACGCGCTGCGTCGCCAGCTCACGTGGAGCTTCCGCAAGCCGCTGGTGGTAATGTCGCCCAAGTCGATGCTGCGCAACCCGCTGTGCGTGTCGCCGGTAGATGACTTCACGAGCGGCCGATTTCAGGAAGTGCTCGGCGATGACTTTGCTGATGCCAAGAAGGTGAAGCGCGTGCTGCTGTGCTCGGGCAAGGTATACTACGACCTGCTTGAGGAGCAGCAAAAATCCAACCGTCAGGATGTAGCTATCGTGCGGATGGAGCAGCTGCACCCCTTCCCCAAAAAGCAGCTCGATGCCGAGTTGGCCAAGTACGCCAAAGCCAAAATCTACTGGGTGCAGGAAGAGCCGGAGAACATGGGCTACTGGAACTACCTGCTGCGCTTTATGCGCCGCGAACTAGAGGACGTGGTGGCTCGCAAGCCTTCGGCTTCGCCCGCTACCGGCTACAACAAGGTGCACGTAAAAGAGCAAAAAGACATAGTAGCCCGTGCCTTCAACAAGCCCCAGGAAGCCGTAGCCGACCAGCAGATTAAGACCGAAACCAAGGCAGCTGAAAAAGCAGTAACCGATTGAAGGCTATGTAGTAAGCATTGGCTTACCACATAACAGCGTTAGCCACTGACACCTGCGGGCCAAGCGCGATGCTGCTGAGCAGTTGGTCACTTATGTAGCTAGTGCGTGCTGCTCACCAAACACCCGCGTGCCGGCAGTTGAGATACACGACGCTGCTCGCTACAGTTTATTTTCAAGGACGCTCGCATCCATTTATTCAGGCGCCACTGGTTTAATAGCCAGTTATTTTTGCGCTACTCAACCCTGATTCCTTCCACCTGTTGCTCATGCCCACCGAAATCAAAATTCCCGCCGTCGGCGAATCCATCACCGAAGTCACGATTGCCAAGTGGCTTAAGCAAGACGGCGAAACCGTGAAGCGCGACGAAGTAATCGCCGAGCTGGAGTCGGACAAAGCCACCTTCGAGCTACCTGCTGAGGCCGATGGTACCCTGAAAATTCGGGTGGCGGAAGGTGAAACGATTGGCATCGGTACGGTCATTGCCGAGCTAAATGGCGCGGTGGGCGCCGCGGCACCTGCCAGCGCTCCGGCGCCAGCCGCCGCCACGCCCGACCCACTTACCAAAGGCGAAGAAAACCCGCAGGCCAGTGACCAGTCGGGCTACGGTGGTACTCCCGCCGACCGGCCTACCACCGACCCCTCGACACCGGGGGCGCCGGGCGCCCCGGCGCCTACCCCCTCTGCCGGCGGCAACGGTGGCACGGTTGAGATGAAAATTCCCGCTGTCGGCGAGTCCATCACCGAAGTAACGGTAGCTAAATGGCTGAAGCCCGATGGTGCGCAAGTGAGCCGCGACGAAGTAATTGCCGAGTTAGAATCGGATAAAGCAACTTTCGAGCTACCGGCTGAAGGTAGCGGCACGCTACGCCACGCCGTGCAGGAAGGTGAAACCATTAGCATCGGGGCTACCATCGCTCGCATTGAGGGGGGTAGCAGCACTGCGGCGGCTGCGCCGGCCACCAGCGCACCCGCTGCGGCGCTTGCAGCTTCGGCAGTCACCACGGCAGCACCAGCTAGCAGCGCTAGCACCTACGCCACGGGTGTGCCATCGCCAGCCGCTGGCAAGATTCTGGGTGAGAAAGGCATCAGTGCTGCTGACGTAACCGGTTCGGGCCGCGATGGCCGCATCACGAAGGAAGACGCTCAGAATGCCCAAGCCCGGCCCGCTACTCTGGCACCAGCCCCGGTAGCTACACCAACTGCGGCCACTAGCCAGCCAGTAGCCGTAGCTAGCTCTATTGCTGCCACCGGCAACCGCACCCAGCGCCGCGAGCGCATGAGCAACCTGCGCAAAACCGTAGCCCGCCGCCTCGTGACGGTGAAGAACGAAACGGCCATGCTCACCACCTTCAACGAGGTGAACATGCAGCCCATCATGGACCTGCGCAACAAGTTCAAAGACAAGTTCAAGGAAAAGCATGGGGTAGGGTTGGGCTTTATGTCCTTCTTTACCCGCGCCGTGTGCGTGGCCCTCAAAGAATGGCCCGCCGTGAATGCCCAGATTGATGGCGACAGCATCTTGTACTCCGACTTCTGTGATATCAGCATCGCCGTATCGGCCCCCAAAGGCCTAGTGGTGCCCGTTATCCGCAATGCCGAGGAACTGTCGTTCGATGGTATTGAGAAGGAAATCGGCCGCCTCGCTGGCTTGGCCCGCGACAATAAACTCACCATCGAGCAGATGACGGGTGGCACATTCACCATCACCAACGGGGGCGTGTTTGGCTCCATGATGAGTACGCCTATTATCAATGCCCCACAGTCGGCTATCTTGGGCATGCACAACATCATTCAGCGCCCCGTGGCCGAGAACGGCCAAGTCGTGATTCGCCCCATGATGTACCTGGCCCTGAGCTACGACCACCGCATCATCGACGGCCGCGAATCAGTGTCTTTCCTGGTGCGCGTGAAGGAATTACTCGAAGACCCAACCCGCCTGCTGTTGGGCGTTTAGTGGTAAAAATATAATTAAACAAAGGCCTGCCCTCTTCAAGAGAGCAGGCTTTTATATTTTGTTAATAGCATAAACATCAGATAATTACCTATTAACGATAAGTAGTTATACGTAGCTGTGGGGGTTATTTATACCTAGCATTTTGTTCGTTTAGTAACTTTGCTAAGTCCAATATATCCTATTTAGCTATTAATGCAACGCTTAAATACGCCCTTTTGCCAAACGTGTCCTCATCGGAAAGGACCCCTACTGAGCTGTTGTACTCCGGAAGAACTGGATTTGGTGGCCGCTCACAAGTCAGTTCACCATTACCAGAAAGGGCAGACCATCTACCAGCAAGATGCAGCAGCACTGGGGCTGTATTGCGTGTATCAAGGGCGAGTTAAAATAGCAAAGACTGGCGGCGACAACAAAGAGCAAATACTGCACCTGTCCCGGCAGGGCGACGTGCTGGGTTTTCGAGCGCTGCTCTCGGGCAGCCGCTACACTTCTTCGGCAGTAGCACTTGAAGACTGTGTGATTTGCTTCGTGCCTCGCCCCGACTTTTTAGGATTGGTCCAAACCAATATGCAGTTTTCGGGCGCACTTATGCAACTGCTAGCCCGCCTGCTGGGCGAAACCGAAGAGCGCCTGCTACACCAAGCCTATAAACCCGTACGCGAGCGGCTGGCCGAAGCGCTGCTGCTAGTGCAGCACACCTTTCGGCGCGAAGACGAAGAGTTGCCCTTCCGTATTGCGCTCCCGCGCGAAGACTGGGCCGCGCTAGTCGGCACAGCCAAAGAAACCGTGAGCCGGCTCTTGACCGAGTTTAAAGAAGACGGCATGATTGCAACCCGCGGCAGCCAGATTACCATCTTGCAGCCCGCTCGCTTGCAGCAGCTCTCTACTCGCTACGATTAATAGCTGCAGCCGAGCACCCGAAGGTGCTTACACTCAGTAAATAAGCAGGCCTCTACCATTAGCTCATTTATATACAGCTCCTACCCCCCTTGTTGAGTAGGAAGGGGGTAGGAGCTGTGTGTTGCTGAAGCGGCCAATTGAAAATGAGATTAGTTATATTTCCGGAAGTTCCTCAAATAGTCAGTTAGTGACTACAATCATAAACAAAAATGATGTTAGTCATTTTTTAAAACCATCATCCGTAAGAGCTTTGTGATAGTTAAAAGGCAAGAATCATATCAATTATACATTATACAAACGTCTGTAAATAAGTAAGGTGTCTACTAATCGACATTGCATTATTAGAAGACAGTTTGTGTAATCAAACAGTAGTATTATATTTGTTCAACTTACTCATCAGCTTAGTTAACTAGCCGGGTGCCAACCTTCCCGGATACTATGAATCTTCCTTTTCTTCGGCACCTGCCAGGCTTGGGAAGCCGGCCCATTTGCCGCATCGTATCGACCGCAGCAGCAAGTGCCACTGGCGCCGAAGCAGCCATTCAACATTTACTGGCCGAGCTGCCCGAGTTGCTGATGGCTGCCGTGATAGCCCACCCGTCGGGGCAAGTGCTGGCTAGCTATACCACTGAGGCGCGCTTGTGGGCTGGTAATGCCGCCGCAGCCTGGTCGGCAATGGTGCAGCAGCTGCAAGCCGCCCAAGATGCTCAGGACCAACGCCACGAACACGTAGAAGAAGTACTTACCAGTTTGGCCTCGCAGCAGCACTTGCTGCGGCTGGCACCCGGAAACCAGTACTTCCTATACCTCGCTACTGATAGCCACGACAGCAACCTGGCCCTGGCCCGCGAGGTAATGCGACAAAGCATTGATTTACTATTTGTTGAGTTATAAATTATATTATAGTCTATTACCTAAGTACACTTATCAATTTTCCTTTTTACCCGTCCACCCTTACCCTTCTACTCAAATGAAACTAACCGCTACTCCCTTTGATGCGCAGACCGGCGAATTGCTGCCCGTGTACCGCGATGCTTACCTGCGCGGCGACCTAGCCCGCTCATCGGCCCAAGCCGTAGAAAACTACCTGCGCCACGATGCTGGCGAAGCCCACTCCGTTGTGACGCGCTGGCACCAGCTGCAGTCCGATGAAGCCGCGACGCTGGCTCCGGGCTGGGTTGGCAAGCAGCTCCAGTTTATTCGGGAGCAGCCGCAGCGCTTCCGCCGCCGCGCCCTGAGCATTGGTATGGTTGGCATGATGCTGGCCGGCGTTTCTATGGCCGCCAACCGCCTGCCCGTTAGCAACCTGCCTACTACCAAGCTGCCGGCCACCATGCTATCAGCTACGGCCGCTAACATGGCAGTTGCCGCCGAGGCTTCGGCACCCATGGCAGTTGAGGCCAGCCTGGCTCGCACTGTGGTGTTGCACGGCCGCATCTTAAACGAAAAAGGCCAGCCGATGGCCGGTGCTACCGTACTGCACAAAGGCACTAGCAACGTTACCAGCACCGATGCTGAAGGCAACTATAGCCTGCGGGTGCCCGCCAACAGCCACGCTACCCTGCAATATGGCTACGGTGGCTACACCGACCAGGAGATTCAGGCTACCGGCGTAGCCGCTGCAGCTCCCGTTACGCTCCAGCCCAAGGCGCATCAGCGTCGGCACTGGTTGTTTTTCTAAGTCGTAAACCACTAGCGGCTAGCCGCGCTCCGCTGGGTGAAAGCAAAAACATATCGTAAGCTCGTCGCTAAAAAACTTCAAGAAGACGCGCTCTTATCAGCTACTTCGCAATCAACTTCCGCTCATCCAATTTCCTTACATCCTACTGTCCTCAATTCGGTTACGCATATGGCATATTCTAAAAACAACCCCGCTGGCCAAGTTATCGATGGCATCATTACCGACCTACCGGGCCTGGTAGCTGTTGCTGTCGTCGATATCACCTCGGGCATGGCCCTGGCTTCGCATTCCAATTCGCCCACTCTCAACCCCGAGACGGCGGCGGCTTACAACACGGAAGTAGTGAAGCAGAAGCAGAAAGCAATGTCAGCGCTCAAGCTCAGCGGTGAGAACATTGAGGACATCCTCATCACGCTTACCAACCAGCTGCACCTGCTCAAGCTCAATACGGCCGGTAATAAGTTTATCTACCTCGTGGTAAACTCCCGCGAAACCAACCTGGCCATCGCTCGTGAGGTATTGCGTACGCACGTTAGCCAGCTAAATAACTAGCGCTTCCTATCGCCCACATTTCCTATGTAAAGCCCGGCCGCTCAACGGCTGGGCTTTTTTGTGCGTGAGGGGGTAGCGACTTGTTATCCAAAGGCTAAGCGTGCTTAAAGCGGGGGTAGGGTGGCCATTTCAAAGCGAGTTACGTTAGATGATATTCCATCCCGTTTCTTCTTCATACTATGAAATATTCTGCTGCCAAGTCTGCTCCTAATCCTAACATTACGTCTAAGTCTCGGCCGGCTAAGTTTTGGCCGGCGTTGGGGTTTGCAGCGCTAGCTGGCTCGCGGGCCGTAAGCGCCCCGGCCTTTTTGAGCCACTATCTGGCGGGTAGGGCATTGGCGCCCAACTTAGCCAAGTCATCGCTTCGCTTCCTGGCTAAGCCAGGAGTTGCTAAAACCCTGAAGTTTCTGGCCGCTGGCGAAGTAGTGGGCGACAAGCTGCCACAAACAGCGGCTCGCATTGTGCCACAGCAGCTTTCGACGCGCGCCGCTTCGGGTGCGCTCGTTGGGGCGGCCTGGTACCGGGCTAAGGGTGGCAGCGCGCTTGGGGGCGCCCTGGTGGGCGGGTTGGGCGCGGTAGCGGCCACTTTTCTGACGTATTATTTGCGCAAGGGTATTAGTGAGAAGACCGGCACTCCTACGGCGCTGGTGGGGGTAGGCGAGGATGCGCTGGTACTAGCCAGCGGCTCGGCCTTGCTAAAAAGCCAGGCGCAAGCCAAGATTTAGCGCGTGGGCCAGCTACTGCTCAACGCCGCTACGGCATGATAACCAGTAAAAACGCGGACCCGGCCGGCGACCATTCGCTTGCCGGGTCCGCGTATCTTTGTGGCGCTGGCCGAGGGCTGGTGTTCATCTGTTTATTGCGTTTATGAATCAGTACGACGTTACCGTCATTGGCTCGGGTCCCGGGGGCTATGTGGCCGCCATTCGCTGCGCCCAGCTGGGCCTGAAAACCGCGCTCATTGAGAAGTACCCAACCTTGGGCGGCACCTGCCTCAACGTGGGCTGCATCCCGAGCAAAGCCCTGCTCGACAGCACAGAGCACTACCACAACGCTCACACCACCTTTAAGGAGCACGGCATTGAGCTGGAAAACCTACAGGTGAACATGAACCAGATGATGGACCGCAAAGCCGGCGTGGTGAAGGCCAACGTGGACGGCATTGCTTACCTGATGAAGAAGAACAAAATCGACGTACTCACCGGCGTTGGTTCGTTCGTTGACAAGAATCATATTGCCATAGCGCTTACCCAGGGCGGCGAGGCCCAGCAAATTGAAACCAAGAACGTTATCATTGCCACCGGCTCCAAGCCTACCGTGCTGCCGTTCATCAAGCAGGATAAGCAGCGCATCATCACCAGCACCGAAGCGCTGAACATCCGCGAAGTGCCCAAGCACCTCATCGTGATTGGCGGTGGTGTTATCGGCCTCGAAATGGCGTCGGTGTACGCCCGCGTAGGCGCTAAAGTGTCGGTAGTTGAGTTCACCGACAGCCTCATCCCGACCATGGACCTGGCGTTGGGCAAGGAGCTAAAGCGTATTCTGGGTAAAATAGGCATCCAGTTCTACCTGGGCCATAAGGTGACCGGCGCCACCCGCGAGGGCGACACCGTGACTGTGACGGCTACTACCCCTAAAGGTGAGGAGCTAAAGCTCGAAGGTGACTACTGCCTCGTAGCCGTGGGCCGCGCGCCCTACACGGCCGGCCTCAACCTCGAAGCCGCTGGCGTGCAACTGGAGGAGCGCGGTCGCATCAAGGTCGATGAGCACCTGCAAACTAACGTGCCCGGCATCTATGCCAT
>CALMOO010000019.1:1242-4852 GCA_937871705.1 uncultured Hymenobacter sp. | reverse complement strand
GGCCTGCCCCGTGCGATGCCGACGAGAGCGACGCCCCTACCCCCCTCCCGCGCACGATGAAGCCGGGAGCCGTCATTGAGCCCGGAATGATGCCGAGCACGCCCTGCTCGGCCGGCGTGGCGCCCTTGCGGTGCGTGATGACTTCGCGGCCATCGGCTAGGCGCTCCTTCCAGGCAAAGTTGTGGTGGTTTTCAACCTTCGACAAAGGCTTCTC
This sequence comes from uncultured Hymenobacter sp., assembly GCA_937871705.1. Classification (GTDB taxonomy): domain Bacteria; phylum Bacteroidota; class Bacteroidia; order Cytophagales; family Hymenobacteraceae; genus Hymenobacter. The sequence goes on along the minus strand of CALMOO010000019.1, from coordinate 4,638 downwards.
ACCCAGCGCTTTGGCCAAGCGCCGGTGCACCTGCTCGTGGCACGCCGAGGCGTAGTCGCCAGCCAAGGTCATAGCTGCCCAATACTCCTGGCCGGCCTCGGTGCCGAGGCCTAGCCAGGCCAGGTGCGCGGCTTCGGCGGGCAGTTGGCACACGTCTTTGGCCAGGCGGGTGTAGTGCTCGGCCACGCTGGCGCCAAGGCCCCGCGAGCCCGAGTGCGAGAGCACGCCCAGGTACTGGCCGGGGGGTAGGCCCATTTCGTTGGTCGGGTCAGTGATGTCGACCAGCCCGAATTCCACGAAGTGGTTGCCCGAGCCCGACGTGCCGAGCTGCTCGGCGGCTTTGTCGAGCTTGTTTTTCAGGAACGGCACCGCTTGAAACTCGGCGCGGTCGAGCACGTCGTGGTTGAGGCGCTGGCCACGCTCCCAGCCCCGGCCGCTGCCGAAGCGCGTGTTGTCGAGCAAGATTTTGCGCAGCTCCTGCACGCGCTGCGTCAGGTACTTGGCCGGCAAGTCGAACACCGACAACGCCATCCGGCAGCCAATATCCACGCCTACGGCGTACGGAATCACGGCGTTATCCGTCGCCAGCACCCCGCCAATGGGCAGGCCATAGCCAAAGTGGGCGTCGGGCATGAGCGCGCCAGCTACCGTCACGGGCAGCTTCATAGCCGTTTCCATCTGGTGCACGGCGCCGGCGTCGATGTGCTCGGCCCCATATGTAGTGTAGTCCTTGCGCGCTACCAGCTCGATGTGCCGCGAAGGCGGGGGTAGCAAAGCGCCCGCTACGTGACTCCAGGCCAGGTCGGTGAGAAAATCGGGCGGATTGGCCACGATGGTTTTAAGCAAAGCAAGCTGCTCGGTTTGCGAGAGCCGCTTGAATTCTTTGCGCTGCAGCTGCGCCAAAGCCAAACCAATGGCGCGGCCCTCAGGAAATCCAAGCTGCCGCAAGTCGTTGCCTCGTAGTTGTGAAGCCATGATGTTTAATGAGTAATAATGAGTGATTAATAGCTAAGGGCGAGTGAGTTGATTACTCATTCGGCATTAACCATTATTAAAAACGCCGGAGCAACAAGCGGCCTGCGCAACGGGCCCACTGGGGCCCGACGGGACAGGTCGGAGTAGCGCAGACCTACGGCATCCGGCGTTTAAGAAATAGGTTGAAAAGGGCGACGGGCGAACCGCCACTTTAGTGTTTTCAGAACGAAGTAAGGCGGCCCTACGGCACCTCTTCAACCATAATAAAATCTGTTTGGGGCAACAAGCGCCCGGCCAATAAGCACTGCTCTAACCAACTGAGCTACAACGACTGCCGCAGCAGCCAACGGCCGGACTTGAACCGGCGACCGGAGCGTTCGAAGTAAGGCCAAGCTACGGCACCCAAACAGACAAGAAAAACCAGCGGGGCAACAAGCAACGGGCCTTTTATTGAATAGCGCGTCTACCAGTTTCGCCACCCAGCGCACGCGCTGGGGCAGGGCTCGAACCTACACTCCTCGCGGAACTACTTCCCGAAGTAGGGCCCGCCTACGGCACCCGCCAGGTACCACTAGCACGCTCCGGCGCAAACGCCGGGGTAGGGCTAGCTAAAAATGCGCAAAACAACGTGGGGCAACAAGCGCCCGGCCGCCATATCCTGCTCTACCAGCTGAGCTACGGCAACTACCGAAGTACTTGCCAGCGGGGCTCGAACCCGCGACCTGGGCATTAAAAGTGCGAAGTATGGCCGAGCTACGGCACCCAGCTTGTTCTGAGGTACTTAAACATCCCAAATTCGGGGCAATAAGCGGCCGGCGTATTTGCCGCGGCCAAAGCTGCGACGTAGGGATTCGAACCCAGCGGCTTGCGCCGACTACCACGAAGTAACGCCAACCTACGGCACCCGAAAAGAGAGGAATGACCTGTTTGGAACGGGCCGCCGGAGCACGTGGGCTCCGGCGGGAAGCCGTTCCGGCCAGCGGCTGCCATTAAGGGGTCAGCCGTTTGCCTAAGTCGTGAAGCGTTGAAAATGCTTCTGTTAAGGGTCAAACAATTATTTTGCCAATTTCAATCGATTCGGAAATTTACGTCTCATTTTATTCAAGTTAAGGCCCGGAAGTGGCGGCCGCTTTTCTTGGTTTATACCACTTCCGGGGCAGCTTTTTTAAAGGTTAAAAGTCGGTTTTCTCGATTTCACTCAGCGCATCATCGCCGTTTTCCAGCGCCGCCAGCACGTCGAATACTTTGTCTGACCAGCCGGCGATGAGCGCTACCCCCTGCTCGGCGCGCACATCGAGCGGAACTGTGCCGTGGCCAGCCAGGTCGAAGAGGTAGAGGCGCGCCTGCGGGGCCACGTTGGCGCGGTAAGCAGCCCATTCCTGGGCCAGGGTGTTGCCGCGGCCGGTGCTGTCCCAGAGCTGGCAATCGGTGAAAATCATGACTTTATCGACTACTTCGCCCCGCTGACGCAGGTCTTGCACCACCAAGTGGCCGTTGGTGGCGTAGCCGACTTCACCCTCGCGGCGATACAGCTCCTGCACGTTGCGCAGCACCTGGCCTTGCGGCAGGGCCACGCGCTTCCAGGTGTTGCCGAACATGCCGGTCACTACGTGCTGGCAGCGGCTTTGCAGCAGCATGGCCAGCACCAGGCCCACGTCGTAGAGCAGCACTTTGCTGCGCGGCGAAATAGGCTGCTGCATCGAGCCCGACACGTCGCAGGCTACCACCACGCGGGTTTCGGGGCCGAAACCGCGCAGGTTGGCCACGCTCCCAATGATGGCCGCTTCCAGCGCGGCCAGCACTGGCGCCACCGCGCCCACTTGCAAGGCCAGCACTTCGCGGTAGGCGGCCAGGAAACGGAAGGGCAGCTGGCGGGCACGGGCTACCTGGCCAGGGTCGGCGAGGGTAGCGCAGGCCTGCGTGATGGTTTCAGCGCTCACGTTGGCTTCCAGCAAGTTGCGCAGGTTGCGCAGCAAAGCCATGTAGCCCAGGCGGCGGCTGGCCACCAGTGTTTGCCAGGTGCGGGCCACGGCGGCTTGGCGCTCGGCGGGGGTAGCGTAGGCTACCTGGCCGGCGGCCGACAGCTCGGTTTCCCAGGTGTAGGGCACCGGCAGCGTGCCGGCCACGAGCTGATTGAACACCGCCTGCTGCGCCTCGTCGCGGGGCTTCGGGTGCACCAGAAACAAGGCATCGCGGAGGCGCACGGCCGCGCCATCGCGGTCGTACTTGGCCAGCTGGTAGGCATCAAACTTGTTGAAAGCCAATGCCAAGCCATGCTGCACCTGCTTGGAGAGGCGGCCCAGCGTCTTGGTTCCAGCGCGGCCATTGGCCTGGGCGTAGCAGGCCAGCAGCTCCGGAATTTCGTCGGCGCGTTGCACCACCCGTGCCACCAGGCAGCTCACCAGGTTATCGCCTTTATGG
>CALMOO010000019.1:0-1232 GCA_937871705.1 uncultured Hymenobacter sp. | reverse complement strand
GCTCCACGGCCAGCACCAGCGGCACCGAGCGCAGGTGGAGCTGCTCGCGGGCATACACCGCCAACTGCGCCACGAAGCGCGGGTCGTTGCGAGCCACCAGCTCACGCAAGCGGGCCAGGCGGGTGTCGGCCGTTTCGTAGAACTGGTCGCTGAGCGCCGCCGTTGCCACGGCTGCATATAGCTCTAGAGCCGGCGTGAGGGGGTAGGCCGACGCGCCTTCGTGGTTGCGAACGGGAGCCGCCGCTTTGCGAAAATTAATATTGAAACGCATGGCGAGTGAGGGGTAATGGTGGGAAATAGGCAAGGATTAAATAAAAATTATGCGACTCTAAATTGCACAGAACGCACTTATCCCAAGCGAATAAAATTAGTTTTTATTCGATAAGTAATTACATAAAAAAACCTGGTTGATAATGACCAGGCTTTTTCTATTGCATAATTTTAACCAGTAATTACTGGCACTTACACAAAGAAGAAAAAGCACAGCTGCGCCGCTTCAGCCAGCCACTCGTGGGCCGCCTGCTAGACTGCTGCAACGGGTAATTAGGGCGGACAAAGGGCATCGGGAGGAAAAGCTTAGCGGCTGATAATGCGGCCGAACAACAAAAAACCCGAGCTTAATAGGCTCGGGCGGCGTGTATTTTAGCGCAGGCTAAAATCAGACACACGTACCGAGCAGCGGCAGCCTTTCTGGCTGCATCTTATCCGAATTGCGGAAGCTGAGTTGTAGGTGGTACATGGTCGTGGTGGTTTAGTATGACAAAGGTGCGGCGATATTTTTAATTGCGCAACTAATTTTAATAATTATTTTAAAATATTTTTAATACCTAATTAGGCAAACTCAAAATTCTGCGCTGTAAAGAATGTTCTTTGCGCGCTGCTTTACTATTTTTATCTAAAAATAATTTTTAATTAAATAGCCTTATCAGAACTCGCTAAGGAAAAAGGAATAGCATACTGAGTTAGCAAAACACGTTGGTAGGCCTGCGGAGGTATGCGGCGGCAGCGACTAAGATGCTTCGCAGGCTCAGTCTGACACATACTTTCGATTCGCAGGTGCTTCAACGTTCCTGCCATGCGCTGGGGCAACTGTTTAAAACCGCTTTTCTAGCGAATCGTACTTTTGGCGCATGGCTACTTCCCTACCGCTACGCCGCCTGCTACCCGAGCTAGCAGCCGCTGATGCCTTCGCTGGCACGCCAGCACAGCAGGCCTTCCGGCTAGCCATTCAG
>CALMOO010000018.1:13195-26180 GCA_937871705.1 uncultured Hymenobacter sp. | reverse complement strand
CCGTACCACTGGGTCAGGAGCCGCCCGGGTACCAGCATGACTTTACGTATAGCTACCGGGATAGCCGGGGCAAGCAAGGTCGCGGCTTACTTATCTTTCCCTCTACCGCGCAGGCCGGCTCCTTGTACCTGATAAACCAGGTGCCCGACCCGGGCGCCGTAGAATTTGCCCGGGAAGTAGCCCAGTTGCGCGGCCACCCCGGCCAGTTGCCCGTCGAGACGACCACGGGGTTCACGCTCATCGGGGCTTTCGTGGAAATGGTAGTGGCCCCCGGCTGGGAAGTGGACTACCCCGCCGGTAGCGCCCTCATTCCCAGTGGTCAGTTCATTCGCTTTGTGCCCCAGGCTAGGGTAGGGGAGGGCCCGTCCCCGTCCGGAACCATGCTGCTGCAATTCCGAAGCGGTACCGGCACGCTGCTGGCGATTCTGCCCGGCTTCATCGGGGTGGTGCTGGTGGCCGAAAACCGGGTGCTGAACGTGAACTACCTGCCGGCCCTCGCCACGGCCCGTTTCCAAGCCCAGGCTGCCGGCGCGGCCGAGCGGGAAAAACTAAAAGCCCTGGCGGCAGTGCACGCCCGCTACGGCGAGTTCGACCCACTGGTCTCGCCGGCGGTGCCCTTAGCTACCTGGCTGCACGGCCCCCACGGGTTTGACCCTACCCTGGGACTGTACGCGGCCTACGGCTATGCGCAGCGGGACCAGGTTGCGGAGGTAGTCCGTATTCAGCGCTGGCTGGCCGAAGACCCGGCGCTCCCCCGGCTCTTTGACATCGAGTTGCTGGCTGCCCGCTACCCACAAGCTGCTCACTCGGCGGCTCCTGATATCTCGGTCGTGCCGTTCACGCCCCTGCTGGCGCAAGGCTGGGCGTTGCTGACGCCGAATAATCCGCACTACCTGCCCCTACACGAGCGGCTGCGGGCTCACCTGCTGCCCGCCCTGTGGACGACCTACACGGCGGAAGGCGTAGCCCTTGCTCGCTCGATTTTACACCCCACAACTCTATGAAACTCGTTCTCATCCACGGCCGGGGCCAGGCGGGCCAGGACCCCGCGCAACTCAAGCATGACTGGCTGGCGGCGCTCCGCTACGGCTGCGACCGGGGCCACGTGCAGTTGCCGGCGGATACGGTCGTGGAATTCGCCTACTACGGCGATTTGCTGGCCGACCTGGTCGCGCAGATAGGAACCCCGCTGGGGCAGGAGTTGCGGGCCAAAGGTCCGGTTCCCGTACCCAACGAGGCGCTGCAGGGCGAGATTCTAACTGAAATCGCGGCCCGCGCCGGCGTAACCGAATCAGACATTCGCCTGGAGACCGGTAAGCTACCCATCCAGAAAGGGCCGGCCAACTGGGAGTGGGTGCAAGCTATTATCCGGGCGCTCGACCACATCCCGGGGCTGAACAGCCGGCTGATTGACGCTTTCACGCGGGACGTCTACGTCTACCTGACGTATCCCGGTGTGCGGGCCCGGATTGATAAGGTGGTGGCAGACGCGCTCGGCAACGAACCCTGCGTGGTGGTAGCGCATTCGCTCGGCACCGTGGTAGCCTACAACGTGCTGCGCGTTCGGGCCGCCGCGCCTCCTTATCCGAAGCTAGTGACCGTGGGTTCGCCGCTGGGCATCCGGGCTATCAAGCAGCAGCTGGCTACGCCGCTGGTGTCGCCGCCCTGCGTCGGGCAGTGGTTTAATGCCTACGACGACCGTGATGTGGTGGCGCTCGCGCCGCTGGATGGCCAGACCTTTAACGTTATGCCCCCGATTGAGAACAAGGGTGATGTGCGCAACTTTACCGATAATCGCCACGGTATTGAAGGCTACCTGGCTGACCCGGTAGTCGCGCAGCAGATTGTGCAGTGGCTATAGGAGCCAGTGTGGTAGCAAGTAGTTTCCAAATTATTTCGCGATTTGTCTCATTACTTAGCAGCCATTTCACCCCCCGTCTATCCTTGGGTCCCACTTGCTTGGTTGAAGTCACGGCGGCTCACTACGACGGATGGCTTAAAATATAACTATAGCAAGAATCGTCGGTTATTTTCAGTTATTTTTCGAAAAAAGCCGATTTTGGCATGCAACTAGGGGTATGCCTAGTGTTTTTGTCTTCAGTTCTAATAAGGGTGGTGTTGGTAAAACGACTTCCACCATCAATTTCGGCGCTGCGCTGGCCCGGGCCGGTAAGAAAGTAGTGCTGGTTGACCTCGACCCGCAGAGCAATTTGACCAGGGGGGTAGGGCTGGAAAATCCGGAACGCACCCTTTACGGGGCGCTGCTCAAAGAATACCCCTTAAAGGTGTACCCGACCACGCAGGAAAACCTGTTCGTCGTGGCTGGCTCGGCGGCGCTTTCCAGCTTCGAGAAGGTGAAAGGGGACGAACTGGACCGGGAATACTTGCTTAAGGAGTTGCTGGCGCCCATGGTACAGCGCTGCGACTTTGTGCTGTTGGATTGCCCCCCCGCCCTGGGGCTGCTCACCATTAATGCGTATACCTGCGCGCACTACCTGTGCGTGCCTACCGAGGCGCAGCTGTACGCGATGGAGGGGCTGAAGAAGGCGTTGGACCTGGTCCAGCGGGTCCAGCGGCGGCTCAATCCGTCGCTACAGGTGGCCGGTATCCTGCTGACTCGCTACAACCGTCATAAAGTGCTCCACCGCGAAATGGCGGAAGTTTTGCGGACGGGATATCCTGACCTGCTGTTAGAGAGTGTTATTCGCGAGTCCATTTCGCTAGGCGAAGCCCCGCATGTGGGAGAGAGCATCTTTGTTCATCAGCCGCAATCGGCTGGGGCGCAAGACTACCAGGCAATGGCCACCGAAATGCTAACCCGTCTCTCCGCTGCGTAATGGCTAAGTCATTTAAAAAGGAGCCGATGATCGGTAGTGCGCTGCCCAAACCTACTTCGGAACGGGATTTCTTCGACTTCCTCGAGGACCCAACTGTTGAGTCGTCCGCCGGACCTGCCGGCAGTGAGCCGGTCGCTGCCTTACCGGGGGCGGGTGAGCCAGTACCCAACGGTAACACTAGTAAGCAGGTGATAACTGAGAGTACGTCTGTTACGCAGCAGTCCGTTAGTCCCCCTGAGAAGCCCGCACCCGACGCTGAGCCGAGTCGCGAAGTAGTCGCCAAGCCTGCCGCCAGTTCGCCACGTCGCCGGCCCGTTACCGAGCAGCCGGACCAACCGCTTGGGGAGCCAGCCGGGATAGCCACCTCCCCGGTAGCACTGCCACCCACTGCAACGGCAGCGAGCATACCCAGGCCGCCCGCTGCGGAAAGCAGCCAGGGGGTCCGTCAAACGTTCGTCGTGGGCGCACAGTCTCTGGAGCAACTGCGGGACTTTGTGCACGCCCGGCGCGCTTCAGGCGATTACTGGTACTCGCAGCGGCAAGCAATTGAGGAAGGGCTGGCCCTGCTTTTCGCCACGCGTGGCCCGGTCATTCAACGACCGGACCACATCCAGGCGCGGGAGCAGGAGCAACGGGTCCGCATTCAGAAAGGCCGCCGCGTTGGCCGGGCTTCGCAGGACCCCCCAATTTAACCCTGAGCTAAGTGGCCACTTTAGCGGCTGGTAGGTGGCCCGGAGGTCCCATTGCCAGCTGTAGAGGGAGCATTTGCAGGAAGATGCGCTACCTCCGCTAGTGTAGGGCAGAAGAATACAATAGCCAAGCGTTAGGCATAAGCGGGGGATACGATGCTTACTTCTACTGTTAGCGGCTGACCATTGGGCGGACGGCTGGCCTGACTGGTATGCCGGGCAGCGTCTGGTCTCCTACCACTTTCATATCTGTGGACTGCGGTTTATTGGGGGCCTGCGAACCAGCAGGCTACCCACCTCAAAGCGACCAGGCGTTGATAGCTGCCTTGCGAACTGTCCCAAGTTTCAATAGGCAGGAAAGGAAGCGAGTGAGACTTTCTTACCGAGGTAATTAGTCGACCTACTAAACGGAGGCGTTCGATGTCTACGCATGCAACCAGCTTCCTCATATCTCCCAAAAAAGGCATTCGTACAGAGATGACTTTAAGAGAAAAGTGCTAAATCTGGTTCGTATAATATAGTGGTTGTTAATCCCCGTAGCGAAGAGTCAGTGCATGCTCATTTACTCCTTGGAGTAAGCATAGAATGCTGCGTCGAGTAGCGACTATGACGTTGCATAGTCAGTACTCCGACTTGTTGCCGAAGGATAGCGTTCGAAAGCGGAGTCTCCGCTGCAGCAAGTGGCAAAGGTGGCTATTTATTGCTCTGTTCGTATTCATGCTGACCACTACCCACGGCTAAAACTTATGTGTCGTTATTAGCCGCTGCCTATTACCACTAATCACCTCAGAATTTCAGCTAGGGATTTTAGAGCTCGTAATATGGGTAATATTCTTAGTCGAGCAGTAACACTGGTAACCTAAACAAAAGCTGGTAATATAAAAAATACTCATAATAAGAGGTAACACTGATAACCTAGATAATACTATTGGCAATAACGAGCTAGGAAATTCGCTGCATTGTAACCGAGAGTAACATGCGTAACTCCATACAATACGGGTGTTACTGATAGCTATAATAAGTTCTGGTAACATCAATTTTCAGACGTTTTCAGGCAAACCAAAAGCGACTATACGAAATGAAAAGATGCGCTGGCGAGCTAGTTGAATTCAACAGTATTTAAAAAAGCTTAGGACCTATGTGCGGGCGTAATGGGTCAGGGTAAAGTACCTGTTTTCAGTAACAAGCGGTGCAGTAAGAGCTGGAAAAGTTGCGTCAGTTTTTATAAAGCTCGAGCGGAATAGTGGACAAAAGCAATAATGTTAATAGCGGGTCAGCGGTTGTCTGCGAGTTAATAAAGGGTTACTATTTGTATAACAAAATTTAAATATTAACCATCTGTTCCTGGGCAAGTAGCGTTGCTCCACTGGATAAATAGATGTCCTTAAAGGGTATCAAAAAGGCGAGCATTAAATATGGCAAAACCAAGTTAAAAATCTATCCAAGTAGGGGAAGCAGTTGATAGGGTAGACAGGCAGTGGGAAAAAATAGTAAGCTAAGAGTAAAGCTGAGGAGTCAGTGAGCATGCGTATGACTAGTAAATAAACAGCAGAAGGAAGAGTATATTATATATATTATTTTTAAGGAATTAATATTTATCGCGAGGGAATAAGGAGCAGTTAAGGAGGGATGCCGTTTACTTGGGAAGCGAAGTCAGCGGGAATAATTCATCGGAAAACAAAGCCGGGCAGAGGGTAGCTGTGAAGCAAGACTCGGTATTTTTGCGCTAGTTGAACAGTTGGCGGTAATGGGCTGCTCAACTCTTTAAAAGCTATTATTTGGGCTCGGCTTGGAAGTCTAGAGGCCTGTTTCGTAGCTTTCACTAAAATCACGTAAGGGCGAAGAGGTGGAACTATTAGGTAGGTACGCAATCATATTGTGCAAGGTCGAATTTGCTATAATTTGCTATAATTTGCTATAATTTGCTATAATTTGCTATAATTTGCTATAACACACTATGGCAAATTCGACCTTGCGCATCTGACCCGTTTTGGTCCGCTATAGAACCTTTACCACTCTGTTAGGCATTCCCAGCAGTTCTCAATATGAAGCAAGCCAGCATAGACAGGCAGTACGCCATCATCCGGGTGGAGAAGGTGAAAAGGCCCGCTGATATCCGCAAGCGGGAGGCGCATAACCTGCGTACCGAAGAAACACCGAACGCGGACCCCGCGCGTCTGGCAATGGACCAGGAACTAGTGAATCTGGCGGGTCGGCCAGCAGAGGAACTGGTGGCCGAGCGTATCAAAGAAGCAATAGGGAGCCGCAAGGTGCGGGGTGACCAGGTGCACTGTATGGAAGTAGTCATGACGGGGAGCCCAGCCGCTTTTGAGCGCGATGCTCAGGGCAACGTGCCGGACCAGCGGGGCACCCAGTGGCTAGCTGATGAATTGAAATTTGCGAAGGAGCGCTGGGGTAAGAATCTGGTCGGCTTCATGTTGCATCAGGACGAAAAGACCCCGCACATCCATGCGTTTGTGGTGCCGATAACGGAGAAGGGACGGCTGAATGCCAACGAAATGTTTACGCCCCAAACGCTGTCCGAACTGCAAACTGACTATGGGATTGCCATGAAGGACTACGGGATGGAACGTGGCCTGGCCGGTAGCCGGGCCAGCCACAAGGGCATGCGGGAAATGTATGCCCTGCAGGAGCAAACAGCAGCCCAGCTGGCCCCCCTGATAGGACCCGTGGCGACTCCCGAATTTCAACTGGCTAAACCGACACTGATAGAAAGGACAGCTGGTCTGGACGGGTATCTAAAGCGTGAGCAGGATAGACTTAATGCGCTACTAGCCGCCGTGGTTAACGAAGGGAACAGTAAATTAGTCTTGGCGGGTGACATAGCGATAGCCAAGGCGGGGGAAGCGGACCAGGCCCGGGGTAACCGGAACTGGGTGGCCGCGGAGAAAAAACTAAACACTGAGCTGAGTGGGAAAGTAGATGAGCTAGGGTTGAAGCTAGACTTCAAGGAACTGGAGATTAAAACCTTGGTGCAGAGGGCCGCTCAGGTGCAGGCGGCCGAAGCTAGCCGGGTAGAGCAGCAGGCGGCGCAACGGGACCAGTTGGCCCTGCAAATAGCGCAGGGCACACCCCCCGCCGACTTGCTCAAGCGGGGGCAGGAATTGTGGGAAGCTGAACGAGTAAAGGCCACCGCGATGCTAGCCAAAAAACTCGAGCTTCCTTTGGCAAGCGAGGCCGAGTATTATGAGCGGGTGAGGAATTCTGGCTACAGTTGGGGCCAGCACGCACCCGATAAGTCGCAGGAACTGATTGAAAATCGGACAGGGGCGCGCTTTACCTGGGCTCAGGTGAAGCCTGGCGGCCCGGAAGCACCCGTCTTGGTAACGCAGATTGCCCAGGCTGTCCAGGCAACGGAGCAGGCCAAGAAGGAAAGCGAACAGGCAAGCACAGCGCGTCAACTAGCTGCTATGCGCGACGACGAGCGCCAACGGCACCTTAACAAAGAATACGATACGCTACAGAAATTCACTTCTGAGCGAGGCCAACGTGACCACGCCGTGGCCCGGATTCGGGTGCCGCACGCCAACGCAGCGGGCATAGTGGCTAGTCTGGGCAGCAACACCGCTGTCAAGGATGAAAAGCCTGGTAAAGATGGGCTAACCGGCATCAACCTTTCCTACAACCCCCGTACCACCGGGGCCAGTGCCCGTGTCAGCGCCGTTCTGGCGGAGGCAGTGGCATTGGGTGGGGAGGTTTTCGAACAAAACGAGGTGAAAGCTACCCGCCAGAAAAATACGGCATTTGACCATGGCCTGGCCGCTAATTATGTGGTTGAAAAGAACAAAGAGAAAGGTATTGAAGGGTAAGTATACTTGGTAAAATACAATTTTCTTGTGATGTCCTGAACTTCGCTAAAGCGCCTGCTAAGCCTGCTAAAGTGGCTACTTCCTGGACCAGCTAAGCACCGCTGGCTACGTGGAAGGTGGGGCTACCTGACCGGAACGAGTTACAGGATGGAACGACGCAGGAGCCAGACAGCAAGTCGGAATGAGTAGCAAACAACAAGCAACTTAGCGTGGTGCGGATAGTAATTATCTCAACTGGCGAGTTAATTCATGTCGCAGGGACGCGCCACGCAGGTCCTTGGCCACGATGTGGCCTTCGGGGTCAAGCAAAAAGGTGGCGGGAATGCCCATAATCTGATACAAATGACCGGTAGGTCCCCGCACGCCCTGCAGGTCGGCCACCTGCGTCCAGGGCAGTCCATCCTGTTGCACGGCCTGCTGCCAAGCGTTTGCCTTTTCATCGAGCGAAACGCTGAGCACCGTAAAGCCCGGCCCGAGATTTTGAAAGTGCTGGTAGGTAGCGAGTACCTGCGGGTTCTCGGCCCGGCAGGGCTTGCACCACGAGGCCCAGAAGTCGATCAGTACGTAGCGGCCCCGCAGGCTGCTCAGGGCCACGGGCTGCCCATGCAGGTCGTCGAGGGTAAAGTCTGGGGCCAACTCGCCGACGGCCAGGGTAGGAGCCTTCGCCAGTAGCTCGCGCAGGCGCAGCAGGTAGGGGGAGGTGGGCTGCTCGCGGGCAAAGCGCGTGGCGAGCGAGTCGAGTAGCGGCTGGGCGCTGGGATGTAACCGCAAGTAGTGAAAGGCTACGTAGGGTGCCAGGTACGAACTGGCCCGCTGGCGCAGTTGGGCTTGGAGTTGGCGCAGCTGCTTGTTGGTGGCCTCGGCCGGTAAGCTGCGCAGCAGGGCATAGGGTTGCAAGGCCTCTAGCCAGGCTACTTCCGGCGAGCCACTCAACTGTAGCTGGTAGACCGGGGCATGGCGGGTACTGCTGGCGGATAGTCTTACCGCCCCGCTGAGTTGTTCCTGTTGGTTAGCCAGCGGCACGGGTTGCAGCACGCGCTGCTCGGCGATGCGTAGCCAGTAGACATCGGAGGCCGGCACCCTTCCCTGCAGCACGAAGTGCCCGCTGGCATCGGCCTGGGTGGAGTCCAGGACCGGCCACGGCCGGGTGGGGGAGGAGCGCTCGGGCGTGAGCAGGTACACCTGCTGGCCGGCCAGGCGGGGGTCCTGGCCACTGATGGTGTAACCGGACTGTTGGGCCCAGCCGGGCAAGGCCAGCAGGAAGCCTAGCCAGGGGAAGAGAAGTAAGCGGAGAGGCATAGGTAATGGGTGGACAGGTTATACTGGTTATAAGGGTAGGCTGAATAAAGTAGTAAGCCGCTCCTGGGAGAGCCGTAACGGCGAAAATAGGCCCCGGCTTCCGGCTGCTAGCTAGGGTTAAAAACTGTTCCGAAAGTCACTCTTGGATAAGCCGCCTGCTTACTTTTAGCCCCAGCCCACTTCCCGGCAACTAACCTACCCACCTCTACATGGTGAAGCTCGCTCCTTTGCAACCGGAACACGTTGCGCCCTTTTACCGCTGGCTCCGCGACCCCGAAGCCATTGCGTATTCGCTCTCGGCTTTCCAAGGCATGCAGACCACGCGGCAGATTGACCAGTGGTTTGCCGCCACTTTGCAGCAGGCCAGCAGCCTGAACCTGGGCATCTACCTAACGGAGACCAATGCCCTGATTGGTTACGCGGGCCTCGTGGGTATTTCCACAACCAACCACGCGGCGGAGTACTTCATTTTTATCGGCGAGAAAGCCTGGTGGGGGCAGGGCGTGGGCACGGCGGTGACGAAGCAGGTTATGCGCATTGGCTTTACCAGCTGCCAACTCAACCGCATTATGCTCACGGTTTCGGAGTTGAATATTGGTGGCGTAAAAGCTTATACGAAAGCGGGCTTCGTCTTAGAAGGACGGCTACGACAGGCCTGTTGCCGGCAGGGCGTGTTTCACGATAAACTCGTGCTGTCCGTGTTGAAAGCAGACTGGCAGGAATCCAGTGCCGAAGAGTAGAGCCGCCCAGGCCCTTTAGGTCGGCAAAAGGTCGGGTAGCCGAAGCTGGTTTGAGCGACTCAGCCGGGAGCCCACCCAGGTAGCCCTACTAGCAAAGAGAGCCTGGACCCGGTTCCTACTGCGCATTCTCGGCCTTGAGCTTGGCCTGGACTTGGGCGGCCTGCTCAGCTTCGAGGTCCTTACTAAGCACATCGAACTGGCCTTCCATGCCCAGGCCGCTCGCTTGCTCGCTGTATGCGGCCCGCGCCCGGCTGCCTTCCCAAAAGAGGCGATACTTGCCTTGGGCCTGGCCGGGCCCGAACAGATAGGTCGCTTCCGGCCGCAGCACGGTCGGGTCGCCCAGGGCCATGAAGCGGCAGAATTTGCCGTTCAGAAAATAATAGAACTGCGTCCGGACCTGCTTGTGGTGCTTGCCGAACCAGCCTTCGCTGCCTTCATACTCATAGGTGCGCGTCAATGCACCCGGCGAGGGGGGCAATAGCCGCATCTTGGGAAAAGCGCTCAGGGGCTGGCCGAAGGTGTGGCCCGCGATGCCGTTGAGCGAATCGACTTTGCCGCCAAGGGGAAACTGAGGGGACGGCTGGGAAGTGACCCCGGCGGCCGGCGCCGTTTCGCTCGTGGCCGGGCTGGGCGAGGAGCAGCTGCTTAATAGGACTCCGGTCAGGGTAAGCAATAGCACAGGAGCTACGGGTAAGGAGAAGCAAGAGGGCATAGTCGCTAAAAAGTAAGCAGGAAGAAAATAGGGAAAAATCAGTAGATGGCAGCTTCTTGTAAACTGCGAGAAAGGGCTTGGATACCAGCGCATCAGCTTGCCCACTTCCAGGCTCAGGAGTAGTCGCCCCCGCTGCCAAGCTAGCCCCAAGGTTGCGCGGCAGAGTCGCAACTCCGGGCCAGCCACCCACTCAGCGGCAGGAGCCAGGTGCCTGGACCAGACTGGTAAGCCAGGGGGCTTCAAACTAGGGTAGTTTATTTCGGGCGTGCGGCTATCTACCGGTTGCGTGCCGTTTGGCCGGGCCCGCCGGGCGTGCGCCAGTGTTACTGATAGCCCATCTCGCCGCGGGCGCGGCGCAGCTCGCGCACCTGTTCATGCACGGTGGCGCGCGCCAGCGCCGGGTCCGCGCGGCCGGGGCGACCCTGCGGCCCCCGGTGCGTAGCGTGGAAGAGCTCATCGGCCACGGAGTTGCCCAGCGCCAGATTGGTCACCAGCGTAAAGACGCGGTTGCTGTAGGCCAGCGGGTTCGTGGCTATATCCGGCAGGGCCTCTAGGGCCTCGTCCTCATAGTTGGCAAAACGCTTGAACAGGTAGCCGGCGCGGGCTAGGTAGATGGGTGGGTCGAACTCGGATAGCTCCGGGGAGGCCACCAGTCGCTGCGTCAGGTGTTGGAGGTCCTCGTCGCCGAGGTATACAGCGTCACCGGCCACCCACACATCGGGCTTAAGCTGAAGCAGCATATCGGCCCAGATACCGAAGCTGAGCATCGGAAAATGTTCCGGGAGGGCCGCCATCGCGTAGGCCAGGGCCAGGCAAATTTGGTGCGGCGTCGCCTGGGCGTAGGGGATGCAAACGGGAGTTGGGTCGGCCGGAGGAGTCATAGACGCAGGTAGAGCGATGGGGCGCTAGCGGCCGCAAGGTAAGGGGAAAAAGAAAATTGTAATCATATATGATTACAAGGCAGCTGATTTTTAGGTCCAGCTTGCCGGAGTGAAAAATGAGGTGATTTTGCGGACCTTCGGGCAGCACCTGCGGCAGTTGCGCGAGGCGCGGGGCTGGAGCCAACAGGCGCTGGCCGACGTGGCGGATGTGTCCAAGCCCACGATTTACCGCATCGAGACGGCCCGCTATTCCGTGACGCTGGACGTGCTCGTCTCCTTGGCCCAGGCGCTGGAGATTCCGCTGGCCGAGTTGGTCAGCTTTGCGGGGCCGGTACCTCACCCAGTGGCGGAGTTTGGTCGGTAGGGTTGGCCGTTGGCAACAGCGGAGCAGCCCGGGACGGAGCAGCCGGCTCCGACTGGGCTTTACCTTGTCGATAAGCGTTTTCACCCCCGTCCCGGCGCAACTGCCCCGCTTCGGTTTTGAGGGCGCGGCGGCGCTCACGCAAGGCCTCGCGCAGCGTATCGGCTACCTGGGCCCCGACCTCCCGCTCAATGGGGACGGTCAGCGTTTCGGTGACGGTGTGCAGGGTAAGGGCCACGAAGCCTTCCAATTCCAGGGTCAGCAGCGCCCGCTGCTGCGCTTTGGCCCGGCGCCGGGCGCGGCGCACCTGACGCAGGTGTTTACGATAGCACATAGGAGCAGCGCGCTGCCAGGCTAAGAAAGCAGCGGCGCAAACTTACGCGCCTTTTCGTAAAAGGGGAAATATATGTCCACAAAATGTGGCCTGCTTGGCCGGAGCTTGCACGGATGAAGAAGCCGGCCAGTATTCAAGCGTTCGGGCAGCACCTGCGGCAGTTGCGGGAAACTCGAGGCTGGAGCCAGCAGGCGCTGGCCGATGCGGCCGATATTACCAAGAAAACGATTTACCGCATGGAAACGGCCCAGACGGCGCCCACGCTGGACGTGCTCGTGTGCCTGGCCGAGGGACTGGAGATTTCGCTGGCGGAATTAGTGACGTTTGTGGTCACCACCTGAGTGAGCAGCAGGCGCGGGCTGGTCGCAGCAATTGTAGCAGGGATAATTACTTGCTGCGGCGGTCGGCAGAGCGCTACCCATTTCTAAAGTGGGAATAGCAGGTTGCTACTTGATTAGCCAATCCCGCTGCTGGTGCCGGCGCCTCCGACGCTGCCGCCGGAGGTTCTTAACGGCCACCGGTGCGCCCACTACCCACCCAATTAGGGTGGGCTGGAGCATCAACAGGAGCATTCCCAGGCCGGGGCGCCGGTTGAAGGCTAGCGATAAACCTGGAAGCAGGTAAGCAAGGAGCATGAGTAACTGGACGGCGGGCAGATTGGCTCTTTTGGGTGGAAGATAAGCAGCTAACGGCTGGAATGCCCATACAACCCGGTTTCTAAACGTTCCGCCACCAGTACCGGGTTTGCTTGCAAGCGGTGGAGTTGACCGCTAACGTAGGCAGCAGGGTGACCAGGGGTATTGGCAGTGCTGGAAGAGCTAACCGACTGTACGCCAGCTTACACAATGATTGGGTTAACGTTTTCAATCGTGCCGTGGTGCGGCACTTGAATGGTCTGGCTCCTGGGCCGTCTTTATCAGTTCGTCCCTGTGGCAGGGGGCTCCAGGCCCTTGCTAATTGGTACCTCCAGGTCGGAGTTGGTGATGGCCGGGTCGTCGACCAAGTCGCGAACCTCCAGGGCCAGGGCCCTACTCAGGGAGATGAGCAGGTCGAGGGTAGGGGCGAGCTGCCGCAACTCAATGCGCTTGATGGTAGACTGCTCGACGTTAGCAATGTCGGCCAGCTTTTGCTGGGAATAGCCCCGGGCCTTACGCAACAGGCGGAGCCGGTGGGCGAAGACTTGGAGACCGGCCGGATTTTTCACGGAGCAAGGTGGGGGCACCCAGGCGGGCAATTAAGGGTGCATGCGCCCTTAATTGCCCGCCCATGCCTAGCTTTGTGCCCATTGTTGCATTTTCCACT
>CALMOO010000018.1:0-13185 GCA_937871705.1 uncultured Hymenobacter sp. | reverse complement strand
TCCCAGGCCCTGGTAGCTACCACTACTTAGTCCACGGGCAGGTCCAGTCAAGGGCCCCCAACTCCTGCACCGCAATGATAACCGATAATTCGCCACTCTTCCCGCCGGGGGCCAGTTGTATTCCTTTAGCCTTGGCTTCACCGCTGCAGGCATCGCAGGCGCTGGCTTATGCCATGGAGCGGCTGGCCGCGCACTTCCCTACGCTGGACCAGACCAGGTGGAGTGAGACGTTCCGGCAGGTTCAACCCGAACTGCTGGTGCAGGGGCCGGCGGTGGGGCTAAAGTGGCCGGCCCTGGTGCGCCTGGTTCAACGCCTAGCTTCGTCTGTAGATTACCATGCGCTCGATTCGCCGGTATGCGGGCCGGCCGCTACCGAGCCGGCGGAGCAAATCACAGCTTATCAGGAATTGGCTTTGCAGGCGCTGGCGCAGCTAGCGGAAACCATGGAGGGCTGTAGCTCGCTCCTCTTCGAGTTGGCTGCGACGCTGGCTAAGAGCCACGCTATCGCGGTGCGGGTCTACGCGGCGACCCACGAGGCAGTGAACGAAGACCAAAACCGGCCGGACCCGCTGGTACTCGATAAGCGGCCAGCATCGGCAGCCACGAGTCTGCTGGCCGTTGACTCCCCCACAACGGGGGTGCTACCCCTAAACCCGGTAGCGTCCGTCCCGGCGTCACTGGCACTTGAGCAAACACCTGAACGCAGTTTGTCAACTACCCGCCGCACCTTCCGTGACATCGTCCAGTATCACCCGCGGGCCAATGGCAAAATAGGCTTCACGGTGCGCGAATTATGCCGGGCGATGCGCATCAGCGCCGCCTCGCTGCGGGAAGCCCATGCGAACCCGGGCCGGCTCTCGCTGAACGCGGTGATTGCCTTGGCTACCTTGATGCAGGAGCCTTTGCTGCCGGTGCTGGCCGACCTGCTGGCGGGCGCGGGCACCAGAAAAAGAAGGCGGAACAGGTGACGCGCCGGGTAGGGGTAACGCATGACTTCGTTGCGGAGAGCCACCCGAATAGAGGCGCGTGGCCTGGACAAGCACCACTAGGTCAGGGCCCCACCCTGGAACAGAGCCGGACATTACAGCATCTCCAGCGGCCGGCGCTTAGTGGGGCGGGAAAAGGCGGCATCCAGCGCGGCTAAATCACTGGCCGACAGATGTAATTCGGCGGCCGCCCGGTTTTCCTGCACGTGGGCAACGGTTCCGGCTTTGGGGATAGCCAGTACTTGGCCCTGGCACAGGACCCACGCCAGCGCCACCTGCGCCGGGGTTGCGCCCAGGTTCGCTGCAATCTCCTGCAGCCGGGCGTTATCGAGTAGCCGGCCTTGTTCGATGGGGCTGTACGCCATGACTGGCATGTCGTGGTCCGTGAGCCACGGCAATAAGTCGTGCTCCGGGCCCCGTCGGCTCAGGTTGTAAAGTACCTGGTCGGTGGCACAGGCCGCCCCGCCGGCAGCAATCAGTTCTTGCAGGTCCGCTGTATCAAGATTGCTCACGCCCCAGCGCCGGATTTTGCCCGCGACCACCA
This sequence comes from uncultured Hymenobacter sp., assembly GCA_937871705.1. Classification (GTDB taxonomy): domain Bacteria; phylum Bacteroidota; class Bacteroidia; order Cytophagales; family Hymenobacteraceae; genus Hymenobacter. Next base: position 11,655 of record CALMOO010000018.1, on the reverse strand, counting down.
GTTTTTCCATGGCCTCCACCGTTTCAGCCAACGGGACGCGGCCACGCCAGTGCAGCAGGTATAGGTCGAGCCGGTCGGTGCCCAGACGCTTCAAACTCGCTTCGCAGGCTTGCGGGAGCCGCTGGCTGGAGGTGTTCTGGGGGTAGGCTTTGCTCACTAGGAACACTTGTTCGCGGAGGCCGCGCAACGCTTCGCCGACCAGCCGCTCGGACTCCCCCTCGGCATACATTTCCGCCGTGTCGATAAGCGTGAGGCCCAACTCGACGCCGGCGCGCTGGGTGGGTCGCTCGGCCATCATCCAAGTGCCCTGGCCAAGCGCCGGCACTTGCGTGCCGTCCGAAAAACGAATAGAGTTCATGGCTCATGCCAACGCAAGGCGGGCCGATTCAGTTATTTTTTATTGTTTCGGCTAGGTGAAACTTCGCGTTGTCTCCGAGGCTACTAAGCATTTTGTATTGCGTCCAGCTAAATTGTGTCCGCAGTGCGGACACAATTGGTAAAGGCCGGTAAAACTGCGCTTACCAATACAGTTGCTCCTTATTCAAGCTGATAGGCTCCTCCGTTTGGCAGATAGGCAGTTAGTGATTAAAACTTAGTAAGGCCGGGCACAAGCAGGAGATTACCAACTAAATCGGGAGGAAATTTCAGCGCCGAAAGCTTTCTCCTGGTTTAGCTGACAACTCCTTGTCTTATTGGCTGACAAGCTTACGGAATAAGCTGCTGGAGCAGGTGCTCGACCACCAGGCTATCGGGCGCAGGACCCCCACCGGGGATGCCTGGGGGTAGTCGGGGGCTGCCAGGTAAGTTCCAAAGCTGGGCCTGAACCACCTGCTCGGCGAGCGGGTAAGGCCGGGCGAGGCGTCGTAGCAGCGCCCCGAGGTGAGGACCGCAGTGGATGTTCAGCGCGCAGGCCAGTTCGATGAGCGCGCTTACCGCTAGCTCGTTGGTATGCAAAATGTACTGGGCTAATTTCAAAGCTGACCAGCCGTAGAGGGGCGGGTCGAGCACCGGCAATTCAGGCGCGTTGCCCAGGTACTGAACCAGCTGAGTCAGCTCGGGGTAGGCGAGTGAGACCTGTGTCCCGGTGAGCAGCAGCGCAGGGCGACACTCCGCCAGCGTACGGATGAAGGGGCGTTCCGGCAAGGTCGGAAAGTGGAGTTGCAAGCGGGCTTGCAGGTAGAGTAGGGCCTGGGCCTGTTGGGTCGCTGTGGCCTGCGCATAGGGCAGGAGCGAGGCAGTGGGGGAGAACATAACGTAGCAATAGAAGAAAGTAGATGGGGCACGCGGGGACCAGCCGCTGGAATCAGCAGCGGCTGGTCTTTCGCTGGGGTAGGGAAGTCGCTAGGCCAGGGGGAGCCCGGCGGCCGGGGCTGGGCGGTCGCGCAGTTGCTCGTCCTCCAGCCAGGTAAGCAGGAGTTGCTGAGCTTCGGCCTGCAGGGCTTGGCAGCGCTCGCGTAAAGCCTCCCGGAGTGTGTCCGTAAAGGGGGCACCCGTAGCGGAGGCAAGCGTAATCGTCACCTGCTGGGAATGCGCGTGGAGCGTGACGGCGGTCAGCCCGGTGAGTTCCAACTCGGCGAGTTGGCGCAGTTGGCGCTTAGCCTGCTTCTGGGCACGGCGAAGCTGCTTGAGGTCGCGACGGTAGCTCATTGGGACTGACGGCTGAGTAAGGCGATAAACGTCAGCGATTCCGCCGGTTGGAAGCGGGCGGTAGCCAAGCGGTCGAACGTGCCGGCCAAGCGGTCGGCCCGGTCGGGGAAGAAGGCACCGGGTGACCAGGTCGGAGTAGGTCGGCGCGGGCGGGAGCGGTGGCCGCGGAAGCTGGCAGAACGCAACTGGCGCAATGTGGCGCGCGTGGCGAGGTCGCGGTGCTGGCGGGCAGCTTCGGTTTCGCGGCGGGCTATTTCGGCTAGTACGTTTGCGCCCCAGCGGGTGAGGCGAGCGATATCCTCGCACTCGTGGACGAAATGATTGGCCCGTAGTTGCTCCGCTTCGCTGAAAAGGGGGTTGCCGATGAGGGGCAAGAGGACGTGCTGACGCAGCTCGCCTAGAGAGGTGGGGAGTACGCTAAAAAGCACACTCGTCCCAATTACATGGTTTGCCATGTATTTTTGGATTAGGGTTGACAACAAACCCAACTGTAATGCCTGCGCCAAACAGGTGCTACATTGGAGGCCAGTCGTTAGTAGCGGCTGGCCTCTTTCGTGTACTACAGCTTAGGATGCTCTGCTTGAGCGTTACAAATATACATTAATACTTAGTAAACACAAGTAAATTCTAGTTATTAACAAGTGTTTTTTCGGTGTATTACATATACAGTACTTTTGTGGCATGACAACCAAAGAAGCCGAAAGGAAGCCACGCAAACCTCAAATAGGCGTTGAGGTTACAGCAGAAGAAAAGGCTATAATTGAGAAGGTAGCTAAATACAGGGGTATGAAAGCTGCTACTCTATTACGGGCCCTAGCGCTACAAGAAGCTCGCAATCTGGGCTTTTTAAAGGATTAGTAAATGATATAACTGTACCCTACTTATGGTGATGGGAGATTAAAAATTAAGTAGTGGTACGTCTGACTTTTGCATCATTACCATTAAAGGGGCCTTCATTGGACTAAATTATATTACTAATCAGATGGTTAGCATAACTAGGTTGATTAAAGCGCACCAGGTAATAGGCGCTTGTATGAGTGAACAAGTTGTTTACTCATACGACCGTGGCTGTTGCAGAACTCTCAACCGTTGACCCGTTCCTTCAGTTAGCTTTACGGCGGATGTTTTAAATTGCCTTTGACCGGTAACCGAAGCCACCAAAAACGCCCATTCGAGGGTAGCACCGGTAGCCTGAGAACCATTGCTTTGCTTGCCGGGTGGGTCGGTGCTTGAGCAGCTTTTTAAGGTTATAGGCTACTGCCATCTGAGCTGAGATAGCTAAGCCGCACAGAGATGGAACATGGTTTGAAACGGATTTTCGAAGTAGTTGGGAGCGAGATACCAAGCGATCTTTACTCAGGTCGCGGAAGCTGTTACCATCAAGCAACTCGGGTTTAAGTCAACTCCAAAACAATTAGGCGTGCGCGTTATCGTAGCAATTAACGCGCCGGCTCATGCTTTGCGCCGCCTCGTGGCGCTGCTAAGACCTTAAAATTGGTGGCCGAGTACTGACTGTCTTGGTCAGAGTGGATGAGGAACCCAGCGGAAGGCCGACGTACAGCTAAAGCGCGGCGCAGGGCCTCGCTGACCAAGTCTTCCGGCATGGATTCGCGCACATCTTACGTGCCGCCAGGGCGGCACCAAAGCCCACCACCTTGCGCGGGTAGCAGTCGAGCCACGTGGACAGATAGAACCAGCCACCACCCTATTTAGACAAATAGGTGATGTCACCCACCCTGACCTGATTGGGAGCCATAGAAGCCGGCTGGCCTAGCAAGCGGTTCGGGGCGCACGGTAGTACGGGGCACAAACGAACTCGACTGCTGGGTCGTACCCGGTTAGGGCTCACAGGCCGGCAGCGGCCAAGGCTCACCGAATGCACCAATGGCCCACTGGGTAAACCTGGGCCTGCAATTCAACTTATAAGCGGCGAGTACCGCAGCGGGCAGAATGCCACTTGAACTCCCCCCAAACAGCTACTTGTCAAGCTGGTTCTGGGGCGGGCGCTTGGCGCCACTGCCAAGCATAGTACGCACCAGGGGTCACCTGCATGGCAGAGCTGCAGGACAGATATCTGGCTTCACCGCTGAGCAATGTACTGATAGGTGCTCACCGAGTCGGCTAGCCGAAGATGACCAAGGCTTTTTCAGCTATCGAGCTCCTGCTCGGCCCGCTTGAGTTGTGCGCGTAGTTATCGCACCTCGGGGTCACGAGCAACTTCGCCGTTGCCCACCTTGGCCATGAGTTGGGCCCGCTGCCAACAATAAAGCAGCTTAGGACTGATGCCTAACTGCTGGGCAATCGCCTGCGTGCTGCGGCTTTCCGAGGTTAGCCGTAGGGTCTCAGTCTTGAAAGCGTCATCGTATTTGCGCCGTTTATCCGGCGTTTTTCTGCTCTTTGCTACGCTCTATGACTCAGGAAATATACGTCCTGCTTCTGTGCGCCTTGCCTAAACTACCTCAGGGTGTCTTTGCCATTGGTTGACCCCTACTCAAGATAAATAGCCACCTACCCTGGTATCCCTCTGTGCATGGCCAAGATGCTGACACTGTTGTTGTACTAAGCTTGTAGCTAAATAAGTATTTTATATTAATATAACAAGAAAAATAATCAGCTTTAATTGTAATAAAATGTCACAGAGTGGCTCTTTATCTGAAATTATTACTACATATGCGAAAAGATTCAACACGTTGATTTATAATACTTTAATGGCTTTATAATGAACCGAGTATTTACATGCTATCATTAATCAAATTTTATACATAAACTCTTAAATGCGAATACGATTTTGACGATGTTGTTAAAATCGACAAACTGTCCTTTTATACGCTATGAGTTGTCTTTATTCTTGTTCTCGCTTTCAACGTGCCCTTCAACTTTACTAGAAAGAGCTAATACGAGCTGCTTGCTAGAATCGTTTTTTATTACTTGAACCTTTTCTCTTTCCGCTATCCATTAAGCATTCCGCTTGCTATTTCTCTCTTACATGATTCAACGCTTACTGCTCAGTTGTACGCTTTTACTTATTCTGGCTACGGGTTACCTGCTGTGGCAAAATCAGCAACGACACATCGCGTATGTCGATTCGGTCAAGCTGCTAAACGGATATCAAGCAATGCTTGATGCGCGCAAGGCCTACGAGGCCAAATCGCATAAATGGCAAGCCAACATCGATACGCTCTCCGCTGATGTGCAACGCGCCATCCGGGGCTACGAACGCAAAGCAGCTGGCATGACGCCAAAAGAGCGAGCGTTGTCTACAGAACTGCTGCATACCAAGCAACGGGAACTTGTTAACTACCAGCACGCTATCCAGGAATCCGCTCAACAGGAAGACAATAAGGGTACCCAGCAGGTGGTCACGCAAGTCAATACCTTTCTCGAACGCTACGGCAAGGCACATGGGTACGACCTCATCCTGGTAGCTACCCCCTCCGGCTCCATTGCTTACGCGAAGGCGGGCCTTGATTTGACGGAGGAAGTCGTGAAGGAACTCAACAAGGAGTACGTGAAGACTCCCCAATGATTTGCCTTTCCTACCGGCTACTACTCGTAGCCCTGCTCGCCACGGTAAGCGCGTGTCAGCCGACTACGTTGCCCGCCGAAGCCCTGGCAGACTACGTTGCCGACCCAGCCCACCAGTTGCGCCAGGTGCAGCAAATAGGTAACACGGAGGTCAGCGTTGCCTATCAACCTACCGACCTGCTAGTCACGCGAGAGTTGCAAGGCCAACAAAGCAGCCGGGCTGCCGTCGATAGCTTACGCAAAAAGTACCGGAACTCCGCATTTTTTCTGCTCTCCATTGCGCGTAATGGGCGAGAGGTGTTGCAACCGAAAGAAGGCTTTGCCGAGTACAGCGAACTATTGCAAACGCTGGCTTTTCGCATGAGCGACCACGTGCGTCTCATTACGAGTCAAGGCGATACGCTGCGCCCCGCCAACTACTATTTGGACCGCACCTATGCCAGCGCAAGCGCTTCACAATTGCTTTTCGCTTTTCCCGCTCCTGCCTCAAGAGGCACCTGGCGCTTTCAGTTGCTGGAGTGCGGCCTAGGCACTGGCAACCTAAGTTTTCCCTTCGAAGCGCACGCCGCTTCGACTGTTCCCTCTTTAGCCCTCGACTAATTCTCTCCTGGTGATGTTCCTTCGCAAGCCTTGCTTACGCCGCCTTATTGCCTCGTGGTTGCTCGTCCAAACCAGCACGCAGCTACTTTGGCCTACCATCAGTTATGCCCTAACCGCTGGGCCGACTGCGCCTGAGGCCACGAGCTTTGAGCCGGTCGACACCACCGATATGGTCAATCTTATATCGGGAGACTTAACCTACAATATTCCGTTGCTGGAAGTGCCGGGCCCCGAAGGTGGCTATCCCCTCAGCCTTGCTTATCACGCCGGAATTCAGCCCGACATAGAAGCATCATGGGTCGGGCTGGGCTGGTCATTAAACCCAGGGGCAATTACGCGCAACGTTAATGGTTACGCAGACGACTACAATGACGTAGCGCAAGTAACTCGCGACTACTGGGCCGGTGGTGCTACAGAAACAAACAGAGTAGGGATAGGAGTCGGTATTCCTGGCAACGTAGCTTCCGTTTCAGCCGGACTCTCTTTTTCGCATGATACTTACAAGGGTTACGCTACTGGTGTTTATGCCGGAGTCACCGTAGGTATCGGCGGTGAAAAATCTCCACTAGGTGTTTCAGCTAGCGTCAGTGCTGACGGGTACGGAAATGCAAGTGCTAGTGCTGGGATAGGAGTAGGGACGAAGGGCGCTGTATCCATGGGAGCTTCAATTGGTGCCTCGACTAATTTCAATTCTATTAGCGTCAACGCGGGAGCGGGGATTTCGGCTGCCCATAATTCCTTGCTGGGAGCTTCTATCAGCTCAGGTGGAGGCCATTTCTCTTTTAATAGCCAGGCGGGACCAGGAAGTGTCCACAATGACCACGCCGGTCGTATCCAGACGGAAGCCACTGGATTAACACTCGATATTCCCATTGGCCCCGTTTTCCTAGAGTATGGCTATTCATATACTAGGTACTGGTCTGATGAAACATCAATAGTTAAAACAAATGGCGCATTATATTTTCCGAGCACACCTAGTGCAGCAGATGTCACTAACAATGCTTATGACACTTATAGATTACTGGACCTAAAGCAAAACATTGTCACCAATCCGGACCCTGACAAAGTAATGGGTGGCAGCTTCGCTGAATATGATAACTATAATGTTACGGCACAAGGACTTTCTGGTAGTTTTCGACCTTATTCTTTTCAGCAGCCTCTCTACAGTCGAAATCGGCTTGACCAAGATGGAAGTACTATCACAATTCAAGATTTACCTCTGACCTCAAACAATGTTACTGGCAAGTTAGGCTTTCGATTTGAGAGCGATTTTGCTAATCAATATCGCCAGGAAAATGGCTCAATGGATAATGGGTATGCAGGTAATAATTATTCTTTTGACCCAGCACCTGTACATGGTACATCTAGTGGAACAGGATATGATGGCGCGAGCGGTAGGTTAGCAGGGTCTAAGCACATTGAATGGTACACTAACAAAGATATCATTAACAAGAATGCAGCCGGCTTTATAGATACAGATGCATTAGGCTTTTCTAGAACGAGTGATAATCAAATAGGCGGCTTCAGCATTACAAACACTAGTGGAGTTACATACCATTACGCACTGCCAGCATATAGCTTTGATGAGGTGGTATATTCAGAATTGCTTAATAAAGAAGATGGAACGTCGTATCCTACTGGCTATAAATATAATCGACTAAAAAAAGCTGCTAGATACGCTTATACTTGGTATCTAACGGCTATGACTGGCCCTGATTATATAGACCGTAATGCAAACGGATTAGTGGATGTTGGTGACTGGGGATATTGGGTTAAGATGGGTTATGGTAAATGGTCTGACCGTTTTGGCTGGCGTAACCCTGCGCAGGGATTTCGCAAGGATATCGATTCTAATGTGAGAACCTATTCGAAGGGTACAAAGGAAGTATATTATCTAAATTCTGTAGCTACTCGTACTCATACAGCATTATTTGAAAAAGAAATGCGGTATGATTACAAGAGTTCTACTTTGTATGACAAGGAAATAGGCACAGATGGCTCTTCAATAGTTCCTGATACTCAAAATAAAGGGTTTGATGTGGATAATAGTACTATAAATACTTGCGGACCACTTTACAGCCCTGGCCGAGGCCAAACACCTTTACGAGATTTAACTATCACTAAAATTGCGACCTATCCTTGCTCGTCTTTAAAATTGGCAAGTATCATAGTGCTTAATAATGATGATGTTCCTGCAAATATTAGCTCAAGTTCTTCGGTTTATAACATATCAAATCCTGCAAATCCTCCTTCAACTACTGTTGATGCGACTAATGATTTAGGTGAAAATTATAAAATTACTAGAGCAAGCAAAACTATTCAATCACAACTAGGGCAAAATGTTACAGATCAAAGCGATATTGATTTGGTGAGAACCACGTTAATGCAAAAATCAATAAGAAGTATTAAATTCAATTACGATTATTCTTTAGTACCAGGCACTCCAAATAGTTATGATAATTTTGGTAGTTCTACAGGTAAATTAACGTTAAAGTCACTTTCCTTTTTAGGTGTGGCAGGTAATAATGGAATGCCTTCTACTAAGTTTTCCTATGCTGAGGAGCAAAGCAGTATAAAAAGCTTATCCATCAATTTTGTGTCTAAGGACAATGCTAATGCAACAGGCATAATATCTGTTACTTCTGGAATTGCACCTCTAGTGGGAGACATTTTGCTATGTCATAATGCTGGCGAAAATGATTCTTATTATTGCACTATTCTGACAAAAGATACAGCGAATGGGAACTATTCAGTAGGTATGTTGAGCAGTAGTATGCCCACTTCAAACACCTATACTGCTGTGACAACTAAGAATCCACCTTATTCAACTGAAAATCATGATTGGTGGGGAATGTTCAAAAGCGATTTTAATCAGAACCTAGTTGGCACAAGTGAAAGCGTAGGGCGAAAGACAACATCAGTTTCAGATAAAGCAGTTGATGTTTGGTCTTTACGAACTATTACTTCTCCTTTAGGCTCAAATGTTTCGATCGCTTATGAAGGCGACCAATATCGCAAACCAGTATTATATCACCCTGATATGTTTCTGAAAATTGCGCAAGAGCAAAGCACTCATTCCAACAATACAGGTTCTGCTACTATACTAAAAACACCCTACTCTCTATTGCAAGAACAGGCATTTTTGAAGGTAGGCGATGAGCTTGCTTTTACAGGTATAGTAGGTACTGTTACTAAAATAACTGCTTATACCAATGTCAATCCCAGCGGGCCACCAGTTCCTCAACCATCAGCTTGGGAGTATAAATACTCGTTAGTTAGAAATGCAAAAGTTAGTGTCAATGCTCTTAAGGATAGAGAAATAGACATCAATGATTTAGATGGGCGACTTAGTACTTATCCTTGCGCAATAGATGCATATAATGGTAGCTGCACTGGGTACAGATATAATAGTTTTATTGCCGATGGATATATTTCCTTACCGCATAAAGACCAGCTTCAGTATGGCGGTGGCTTGCGTGTAGCAAGCGTTAGCATTACAACGGGTGGCGAAACTCGTAAAACGTCTTATAAATACGACGGTATCACTTCTGCCAATACAAGCCTGACAACTTTGCCATCAGGTGTTACTTCCTATGAACCTGGCTCTATCTTCAAAATAGATGATGCTAATTCACAAAACATAGGAGGCGTTCCTGATTCACTCCGTGACCACTATAAGGTCGCTTACATGCGGTCTTTACCCTCTCTACTAGCTGTAGCGCGCGAGATTCCCGCACCTGGAGTAATGTATGAAGGTGTACGAGTACAAGAAAGTATTAATAGAGTGGGTAGTGCGGAGTTACCGATACCAGGCTTCTGGACTTACCACTTTAGCGTGTTCGACCCGTCAATGATAGGGTTGAACCAGGGAGACGCTTCTACTCCCAACTCAACCTTAATCACTCGCCGGGTATCAATTAAGGATATGACCAGCCGGATTGGTATCATGCGCAGTATGACGCACTGGGCTGCTCCTGGAAGAAAAATTTCTGAAACAATCAATCATTATCTCCACGATGACTTACCTGCTAGTCCTAATGATGCTACAATTCAGGGCGCATCAAACTACCAGAATCAGTTAGCTGCTTTCAATTATCAAGGCGTCATCCAGGAAAGCTTTGGTGACAGCCGAAAGGTGATGAAAGAGGACAATTCAGGTTACATCCAGAATGTTGTCATGAGTAAGCGTGATGTTTACCCGACCGTTCTCACCTCGACTACGACTACTGATTATCTCAAAGGCATAACTAGTACTTCCCAAACACTGGGCTTTGATTTCTTCTCAGGTGCGCCTACAAAAACGGTAGCAACAGATGGCTACGGCAACCGCTTCCTAACAGAAACAGTCCCAGCTTACCAATACTATCCGGAGATGGGGTTGAAGTTAGGCGCCCTTCAGAATAAGCATATGCTTACTCAGGTTGCCACCACGACCACCTACAAAGTAGACGCGAACAATACTCACCTAGCAGTGGTAGCCGCCAGTGCCCAAACGTGGTCCAAGCAAGTGCCCGTTATTGGGTTAACTGATAATGACCCAGAAGCAATAGGTACGCAGTCAGATAGTCATATCTGGCGTCCTTGGCAGAGCTACAGTTGGATGCCCACGGGCACCACTGCCGATGGCCTTACTCCCGTGATGGGCAGCAATAGCTTCGTCGGCTACGATTACAACTCGCCTACTCCGGCAGCCTCCTGGCGGCTGACCAGCCAAGTGACCTTGTACAACGCTTATTCCAACGCCTTAGAGGCAAAAGATATGCAGAATGTGTACTTGGCTACTAAAATGGGCTTCAACCAGAGTAAAGTATTGGTAAGTGGAGGACCAGCTGCCTACCAGGAGCTAGCTTACAGTGGTGCAGAGGAACCTAAGAACATAGGCGAGTACTTTAGTGGTGGCGTTTCCGTAGCCTGGGAGCCCGATAACTCGGGTGGTGGAACCGTTGGCGGACCATGGGGCACAGGAAACGTAGAGCGTAATATAGATAGTAGATACGTTCATACCGGCAAGGCAAGCCTGCGAATAGGCTCCTACAAGCATGGCTTTTCATATATCATGAATGCCAGCACCTCCGACCCTACTAAGTTTCACTTAGACCCGACTAAAGCTTACCGAGCTAGTGTGTGGGCTAATGATGCTGCAGGCCAATTATATTACTGGTTAGATGGGACTTACTCACCATTAGTTTCGGGTATCGTGCAAAAACGCACCCCAGGTGGTTGGTATTTATTGGATTTATATATTCCTCCTGTCGGTCCAAACCATACTACTCTGCGCATTGGCTGCTACAATTCCGATGGTAGCAAAAGCATCTACTTTGACGATTTCAGAGTGCAGCCAATCAATGCCCAGGCAACCAGCTATGTGTATGACCCCTTAACTGGCCAGGTCTCTGACATGCTGGATAACAATAACTTAGCTACGCACTACGATTATACCTCCGACGGTAAGCTAAAGCGTATCAGCCGCGAAACTTTTCAGTACGGCGCCAAGAAGGTGGCTGAATACTCCGCTCACTTAGTAGGAGCCTTAGATGCTACCAGCCTAGATATGTCGTTTGGCCTCGCAACAGTCAACGTGTCGGAACTGGCCGAGCCAGCTCAAATAACCTACGACCTATCGCACGGTACAGGCTACCGCTCCTTGACGACTACTAACCGGCCCTACACCTTCTCAGTGCCTAGTGGGCAAGCACCTGTCTGGATAAAGGTGCGCGTCCGCGATAGTCAAGGAAACGTCCGGGAATTAGCTAAACGTACGCTGTAAAGCACCTTCTATTTCATGAGACTTTTTATGCAAACGTGCGGGCTGGCATTAATCTTAGTGTTAGCCGCGCTGGTCGGGGGGTATGCGCAAACTACGCCATCCGCGACGCTTACTGG
>CALMOO010000017.1:4897-5685 GCA_937871705.1 uncultured Hymenobacter sp. | reverse complement strand
GTATACATCGTGGGCATGGAGGAAAACCTCTTCCCCAGCCAGATGATGATAACTTCGCGGGCCGACTTGGAGGAGGAGCGGCGGCTATTTTACGTGGCCATCACTAGAGCCGAAAAGAAGCTGACGCTCAGCTACGCTACCTCGCGCTACCAGTGGGGTAACTTGCGCTCTTGCGAGAAAAGCCGTTTCCTCGATGAGATTGACCCACAGTATTTAAATGTTAAATTTGCGGCCAGCCCGGCCGTAGGTGAGTCGCCATTTCAGCACGTTTTTGAGCGGCGCTCGAACCTAGTTGCTACCCCCCCGCGTAAGACGGTAGCCACCAAGTACGTGGCCCCGGCCGATTTTCAACCCTCCGATACTACTAACTTGCAAGCCGGCCAACGCGTCGAGCATCCCAAGTTTGGCTTTGGCCAGGTGACTACCCTGGAAAAACAGCAAGGCACCGTGAAGGCAATTATTCAGTTTGAGGAAGTGGGTGAGAAAACCCTGCTACTGAGTTTTGCCAAGCTGCGGGTACTATAATTTTTTAATTTCTCGGCAATTATTTCAGATTGCCGTCTCTGTTTCATGACGGAAACTTCCCCCCTGCCCTTCCACCTGCAGCTGCTGGTGCGTGAATACGGGCAAAGCACTTACCAGCTTATTCAGGGCTTGGCCCAAATTGAGGACGTGGCCGAGCGCACCCGCCGCGCCGCGGGCATTGTGCAGATGATGCTGCGCCTGCGCCCCAGCTTACGCGACCAGCCCGACAGCCAAACCCGGCTCTGGAACCATGTGCATGCGCT
>CALMOO010000017.1:0-4887 GCA_937871705.1 uncultured Hymenobacter sp. | reverse complement strand
CATGCCGCTTTCGCCGCCGCGCCTCTACACCGACCGGCCCAAGCGCGTAGAGTACCCGCGCCAGGGCCCTAAACTCAAGGCGTACGGCCGCGGCGTCGAAGCCCTCATTGCAAAAGCCTTGACACTGGAGGACACGGCCGAGCGCGAGCAGGCCACCATCCAGATTGGGCGCACGATGAAGTTTTTGTACCGCCAGCACAACAAGGAAAATGCGAAGGATGTGACCATCCTGCGGCACTTGACTGAGCTATCGGGCGGGCAATTGAAGCTCGATGCGCAAGCAGTGGCCGACCAAGGCCTCTTTGAGTTGGCTGCGGTGCCAACGGCGCCTTCTCCCCAGCCCGCCCGCCCAGCAGGCGGTGGCCAGCCTACCCCCCGCTTTGAAGGCAACCGTGAAAACCGCGACCGTGACCGGGAGCGCCGCCCCGACCGGCCCGAAGGCAGTGGCTTTGGCAACGGCAAAAAGCGCGATAAAAAGCGCGGTAAAAAGTTCCGCTCCGAGCCACAGCAACCGCCGCAGTAGCTTTGCAGCCCAATTGGCCGTGGGAGGTTCCTACCCCCACCCAATTGCTTAATGCTTATTGTTAACTGATATTAGAAAAAATGGCTGCATTTGAAGTGCGCGGCGGGCAGAAACTGCACGGGGAAATTATCCCGCAAGGAGCTAAGAACGAGGCGCTCCAGATTTTGTGTGCGGTGCTGCTGAGCCCCGAGCCCATCACCATCAGCAACGTGCCCAACATTCGGGACGTGAACAAGCTCATTGAGCTGCTGCGTGATATGGGCGTGAAAGTGGGCCAACTCGCCCCCGACACCTACATGTTTCAGGCCGAGGCCGTGCGCATCGACTACCTCGATACGCCCGAGTTTGTGGCCCAGGCCCGCGAGCTGCGCGGCTCGGTAATGATACTGGGCCCGCTGCTAGCGCGCTACGGCAAGGCACAGCTGCCCAAGCCGGGCGGCGACAAAATTGGCCGCCGGCCTCTAGACACGCACTTCGTAGGCCTCGAAAAGCTCGGTGCTGAGCTGACTCTGGAAGGCACTGATGTTTATCGCCTGCACGTGCCCGGCGGCAAGCTGCGTGGCGCCTCGATGCTGCTGGACGAAGCCAGCGTGACGGGCACGGCCAACATCCTGATGGGTGCCGTGCTGGCCGAGGGCACCACTACCATCTACAACGCGGCCTGCGAGCCCTACCTCCAGCAGCTTTGCCGGATGCTGGTGCGGATGGGTGCTAATATCCAAGGTATTGGCTCCAACCTGCTCATTATTGAGGGGGTAGAAAGCCTGGGCGGCACCGAGCACCGCATGCTGCCTGACATGATTGAGATTGGGTCCTTCATCGGGCTGGCGGCCATGACGGGCTCCGAAATCACCATCAAAGACTGCCAGATTCCGGAGCTGGGCCTCATCCCCGACACCTTCCGTAAGCTGGGTATTAAACTGGAATACCGAGGCGACGACATCCACATTCCGGCGCAAGACCACTATCAGGTTGGCACGTATCTCGACGGCTCTATCCTCACCGTGTCGGACCATACGTGGCCAGGTTTTACGCCTGACTTGCTGAGCATTGCGCTCGTAGTGGCTACACAAGCCCAAGGCACAGTGCTCATTCACCAGAAGATGTTCGAGTCGCGCCTGTTTTTCGTAGACAAGCTCATCGACATGGGCGCGCAAATTATTCTGTGCGACCCGCACCGCGCCACCGTTATTGGCCTTGACAAGCAGCGCTCGCTGCGCGGCATTACTATGTCGTCGCCTGACATTCGGGCGGGGGTAGCGCTGCTGATTGCTGCGCTCAGCGCCGAGGGCAAGAGCACCATCCTCAACGTGGAGCAGATTGACCGCGGCTACCAGAACATCGACGAGCGCCTGAACGCGCTGGGTGCGGATATTCGGCGGGTCTAGTTCACGTAAAGTGCATTTGCTCCGCCTAGTCGAGACTTAAAAATTTAGCTCATAAAAAAGGCCTTCTGCTACAGCAGAAGGCCTTTTTTATAGTCACTCACTTACGCAAGGCTAATCTACTACCATATCTACTACGCTCGTTACCAGCGACAACGCAAAGCTGAAAATTAAGGCGCTCAACAAACCCGTAACTGCAAAGCTGCTCATTAGGTAGTCGGCTAGCTTCACGATAATAACGTTGATTACTAGCAAGAAAATACCCAGCGTTAGCACGGTGATAGGGAAGCCGATTATTTTAAGAATGGGCTTAACGGTGGCATTGAGCAGGCCCATGACGATGACTAGCACGGCCGCGCTACCTACTCCATTGAGGTGCACATTGGGTAGCACCTGGGCTAGGCCATAGGTTAGCACGGCCGTGAGTATAAATTTAATGAGAATCTTACCCATGATGAAGGTTCCTGATTTTTAGGTGGTTATTCGGCGCTTCCTACCCCCTTGGCCGCCAGGCGCCCCTGTGATACGGCCATCCAATTGCAAAGTTGGTAGAGCAAGCGAGCTCCTACAATACCGTTCCAATCGGTGTCACCAGGAGCTACTTCATTGAGGTCGAGGCCGATAATCTGGCGGCCCGAGCGCACTACCTGGCGCAGCAGGTAGGTGGCTTCCTCATATTCGAGGCCGCCGGGCACGGGCGTACCGGTGCCGGGGCACAGCTTGGGGTCGAGGCCGTCGATGTCGAAGCTGATGTATACTTTCTGAGGAAGCTGGGCGATGATTTTACCGCATACCTTCTTCCAGGACTTCTTAGCGAATTTTTCCTCGCTCATAAACCGCTGGCCAAATAGCGCTACCCGCCCCACCGAGTGTTCGATAAGGCTGGCCTCCTGCTGGCACATATCCCGGATGCCGACCTGCACCAGCTTCTTTACCTCGGGCAACTCCAAGGCATTGTACATAATGCTGGCGTGCGAGTACTTAAACCCTTCATAAGCAGGGCGCAAGTCGCAGTGCGCATCAAATTGCAGAATGCCAAAGCCATCGGGGTGGCGCTCGGCCAGCGCGTGCAAAAAGCCCAGCGGGGTGCTGTGGTCGCCGCCGAGCACCACCACGGCTTTGCCGGCATCGAGCAGAGCGCCGGTTTTTTCCTTTAGCCAGTGCAGCAGCTTGTCGCCTTCGGCATTGAGGCGGGCCGGCACCTGGCTGTGCTGCGCAGCGCCTTCAGTCGGCTGGCCATTCTCTAGCCAGCCGATGTAATCGGCGGCTATGGGGCGCAGGTCGCGGCTGGTCTGGGCAATGAGTTCATCTTCCTGCTCCATAGCCAGCCCAAGCTTCCAGGCGTCAGGCAGGTCAGCGTCGTAGAGGTCAACCTGCAGGGAGGCTTCGCGAATAGCTTCGGGACCTTGAGCAGTGCCGGCGCGGTAGCTCACGGTTACTTCCCAAGGCACGGGCACAACGACTACCTGAGCTTCTTCGGGGGTAAAAGGCAGGCCAAAAATGCCACCAGCGGCATCGCCGAGGGCATTAGGGTCAAAGTCAGCAATTTTCTGTGCTAGGGTAGAGGAGGGCACGAGTCAGTGAGGTAAGTTTTAGCTTGCCAGTAGGTTAAACAAGTTTGAGGGGGTAGGAAAGCTGACTTGGCTAAATGGACAAGCTGAAGCTTATGCTACATTCAAGCTGCAGACTGCGTTTTGCGCAAGAAGTCGTAAGTACGGATGATTTCCAGGATTTTTTCAAAAGTTGCCCGGTCGAAAAACAGCATAAGCGGCAGCTCAACTGAGTTGTCCTTATCCGAGAATTGAGTTATCACCGAAAAAATCAGCGGCTGCAAGGCTTCGGGGTCGGGCAGCAGGCTTTGCAGCGCGGTAGCCATATCACCAACCGGAACCTGCGGTGGCGCTCCGTAAATATTGGCTTTCAGAATGTTGGCCAGCTGCGTTACGAGTGCACCCGTAATGATATTACTGATTTCGAGGAGCAGCGACTCCTGCAGCTCATTCAAGTCTAAGGTATCGGGCACCTGCATGCGCAGGCACACCCGGGACAGCCGCTGGATATGCTGGCCCGAAAAAAACATGAACGTCGACCCGTTAAAGTCTCCCCGGATATCGCTCTGAATAGCCGCGTAGCGCGCCTGATAATCGCGCACACGCCCAATAATGTCGCTGCTGGGAAGCAGGTCCAGATTAGGAACTTCGAGCATCACCCGCTCCTGCGCAATCACTGCAAAACTATCGGCCGCTCGCGCCAAGCCGATGTTCAGGATTTCGCGGATAATGTCGCGCTCTAATTCAGTCATTAATACACTCATAACATGGTAGGCGTAGAAGCGGGGAGCTACGGCCAGCGCCGTACTTACGAAAGCCGAAGGAAAGAGGCTGAAATCAGGGTCGTTTGGTTAAGAACAGTCGGGTTAGCGCAGGCACATCGAGCACCAGGCACAGCTGCCCGCTACCCAGCAGCGTAACGCCCCCAAACAAGTCGATAGTGTCGAGGGGCTTGCTCAGGGGCTTCACCACAATATTCTGCTGGCGCAGAAAGCGGTCGACTATCAGCCCCAGGCGGCGGTTGTTGTAGCTCACCACCAAGACTTGGTGCAGGGTATCGTCGGCGGGCAGGTCGGCGCGGGTAGCACGGGGTAGGGGCTCGTTGCCCTCCACATACAGCAACTGGCGCAAAGGCACCAGCGGCACATTTTCGTCTTGCACCCGCGTCATAAGCAAGCCACCTACCGCAAATATTTCGTTGGCATGCAGAGCCAGCACTGTGTCGGTATGCAGCAGCGGCACGGCGTAGGCCCGGGCATCCAGCTCGATGAGCAACGCGCCCTTTACAGCAATAGACGTGGGCAGCACTAGGGTAAACGTAGTGCCTTTGCCTAGGGCTGAGTTGACGCGCAGCTGCCCGCCCAGCGAGTCGATGGCCAGCTTTACCACGTCGAGGCCCACCCCGCGGCCCGAGATGTCGGTGATTTTT
>CALMOO010000016.1 GCA_937871705.1 uncultured Hymenobacter sp. | reverse complement strand
AATGCCTACAATACCTGGCACTTCGATGCCCGCGATGTGACCGACTTCGTCTTTGCCACCGCCGACCACTACGTGTGGGAATCCAGTAGCCTCGTGGTGGACCGCGCCACCAAGCGCCGCACGCGCGTCGATGCCGTGTACAACCCCAAGCACGACGATTTTGAGGAAGTCGCCAAATTTGGGCGTAAAACGGTGGAAGCCATGAGCTACACCTTCCCGAAGTGGCCCTACCCCTACAACCACGAAACGGTGTTTGATGGCCTCGACCAGATGGAATACCCGATGATGGTGAACGACAATCCTACCCCCACCCGCGAGGCCGGCATCGAGCTAACCGACCACGAGATTTTCCACACGATGTTCCCGTTCTACATGGGCATCAACGAGACAAAATACGGTTGGATGGACGAGGGCTGGGCCACCATCGGCGAGTGGCTGATTTCGCCCATCATCCAGCCCGGCTTAGTTGATAACTACGGGATGGACGCCTACAGCCACGCCGCCGACACGGAGGACGACATGCCCATCGTGACCCTGACGACGCAGCAAA
Source organism: uncultured Hymenobacter sp. (assembly GCA_937871705.1). Taxonomy (GTDB): domain Bacteria; phylum Bacteroidota; class Bacteroidia; order Cytophagales; family Hymenobacteraceae; genus Hymenobacter. Next base: position 3,656 of record CALMOO010000016.1, on the reverse strand, counting down.
CCGGCGCACCATTTTTCCTGAATTCCTACCCCAAGCCGGGGCTAGGCTACTTGTACGTCAAGGACATGCTAGGTGATGAGCTGTTTACCAAAGCCTTACACACCTACATTCGCACTTGGCACGGCAAGCACCCCATGCCCTACGACTTCTTCTACTCAATGAACGCCGGTGCGGGCCAAGACCTCAACTGGTTTTGGCAGCGCTGGTTTTTCGATGGCGGCTACCCCGACCTGGCCATCACGAGCGTGACGCCTGGTACCGATGGTGCTGCCGCCATTGTGGTCACGGCCAAGGGCAGCAAACCTGTGCCAATCGACCTCACGGTAACGTTTGAGAACGGCGACACCGAGAAAATTCACCGCACCATTGCCGTGTGGCAGAGCGGCGCGCGCACCGTCACGGTGCCGGTGGCCGGCCGCAAAGCCATTAGCAAGGTGACGCTAGGCAGTCTCTACGTGCCCGACAGCTACCCGACTGATAACGAGTGGACGGCTCGGCGGTAGGGGGTAGGGCTTATAGCGCAAAGAAGTACGTGCCCGTCAGCTGCGCCACGCGGTTGTAGGCCGCATCAGCGTTAAAGTTGTGGGGGAAGGGCGAAAAATTAGGGTCGATACTTACTGGCCCTGCTTGGTGCAGGTTGCGCAAGCCTAGTCCGTAGCCGAGTTGCACTTGCAGCGGCCCTTGGCGATAACCAATGCCGAAGTTGACGCCCGCATCAAAGCGACGGTTGTTGGTGTCAGGTCCGTAACTAACCTGATTTTCGAACTCGAAAGGCACGCTGTCAACGGCCGGTCCATAAAAGGAATAGCTAGTGCCTCGTTGGCGTCCGCCTACTGCTAAAGCCACGTACGGACCAGCGAATAGCTGTAGCCCGTGGTCGCTATGCAGGGTATATACAAAGTTTAGGGGTAATTCCAGCCAGTTATTGCGGGTTACGCTAGTAGTCTGGTAGTAAGTATTAGCTATCCCGCTCAAAGTGGCGTTATTGTTAAATTTTTCGCCCTTTTGTGAAAACTGTAGACCGGGTTGTAGGGCAAACTTGCCCCATGCCCACTCGGCTACCAGGCCAGCTTGCCAAGCATAAATGGCCGAGTTATCGGCCGAATAGCTGAGCGGGAAAGTGCCTGGCGAGTTGCTAGCTGCGGCCAGTGTGGTCAGCGCTCGGTTGGCGCCGCCGCGCACGCCTAAGCGAAAAGTGGTTTGGGCCGAAACGGTAGCCGCGCTTAGTAGCAGCAAGCTGGCCAGTAGCAGGGGGGTAGTAAGTCGTTTCATGAGGTTACAAAAACCGGTTACAAGCTGAGGAAGTACGTGCCCGTGAGCTGCGCCACGCGGTTGTAAGATGTTGACCGGCTAAAATTGCGACTGGAATCGTACGAATCAGCATCCTCAGAGTGATGCAGGTTGCGCAAGCCCAGGCCATAGCCAAGCTGCACCTGCAGCGGCCCCTGGCGGTAGCCGATACCAAAATTGACGCCCGCATCGAGCCGCCGATTATCGGTATCGGAGCCATAGGCTACCTCCGTATCAAAGGCTACGGGTGTAGGCCGCGATGGCGGCACAGCATAGACCGGATAGGTAACCGTTGTGCCGCGCTGCTGCCCACCCACGGCCAATGCCACATAGGGGCCCGCAAAAAGCTGCAGGCCGTGGTCACCGTGCAGGGTATATACCACGTTCAGCGGCATTTCTACCCAATTGTAGCGGTTGGTGCTGGTTCGCTCGGTGGTAGATACCCCAAAATCACCAAACGTCTCGGTAGTGCTTAGCTTATCGCCTTTCTGCGAGAACAGTACAGCGGGCTGAAAAGCAAACTTACCAGAAACTGCTTCTAACACAACACCAGCCTGCCACGCATAAATGGGCGATTTATCGCCCGAGGCGTTATAAAAAATACCGCTGGTTCTAGTGCCATCCAGCGTTGTCAAAGCGCGGTTAGCGCCGCCGCGCACGCCCAGCCGAAAAGTAGTTTGGGCCGAAGCCGCGGCTGCGCTTAGCACTAGCACGGCCAGTAGCAGGGGGGTAGTAAGTCGTTTCATGGATAGCAGGTTGAAAAGTCGTGCTACCAAGAGTACTACCCCTGCCAAAAGGGTTGCAAGCGCCTAAGTGAATACCTATCAGGACAAGCACTTAGCTACCTACTGCCCACCAGCTGCACCGCCGCTCTTGGGCTGGCCAGGGCCCGCAACGGGAGCCATGGCCTTATAAACTACCTCCTGAATCCGGGTGCGAATGTTGTAGGTCCGCAACTTAATGTTGCCCGCGTCGGGGTACACGCGGTTGGAGAGGAAGACGTAGAGAATCTGATTATCGGGGTCAAGCCACACGCAAGTGCCCGTGAAGCCCGTGTGGCCGAAGGTGCTGGCCGGCGCCAGGCGGCTAGTAGGGCCTTCGGACTTAGTCGGGTCACCGCGGTCCCAGCCCAGGCCGCGCTTGTTGCCGGCTACTTGCGGGCGCGAAAACTCGGTAACTACCGGCGTCTGGAAGAAGGTGGTGCCGCCATAGCGGCCATTTTGCAGGTTCATCTGCATGAGCACGGCCAGGTCGTTGGCCGTGGCAAAGAGGCCAGCGTGGCCGCCTACCCCCCCCGCAAGGGCCGCCGTCTGGTCGTGCACCGTGCCTTGCAGCTGCTCGCGGCGGTAATAAGTATCGTTCTCGGTAGGCGCAATGCAGCTCTTGGGGAAGCGCGTGAGCGGGTTGTACGTCATGGAGCCCAGGCCCAGCGGCTTGTAAAACTCCTTGGGCAGAAACTCGGTGAGTGGCTGCCCTAATAACTTCTCACTCAAGCGCTTCATGATAATGAAGCTCAGGTCGGAATACTCTACCGGGTACTTGCCACGCACCTTGGGCAGCAGGGTCGAGCGCAGCGTCCAGGCCCAGACTGAGTCGTCGGCGGCCTTGATGGAGTACTCGCCGGGCGCCACTTCGTTGGGAAAGTCATTCGTGCGGGAGGTGGAGTAATAAGCTGGCTTGAAGGTGCCATCGCGCATGGTGCGCTCCCAGGTCGGGATGCCGGGCTTGAGGCCGGCCTGGTGCAGCAGCACGTCGCGCACGGTCATGTCGCGCTTGTTGGTGCGTTGCATCTCGGGCAGGTAGGCCGATACTTTTTCGTCGAGGTTCAGCTTGCCCTGGTCCTTCAGATACATGATGGCCTGCAACGTGCCTGCCACCTTCGTCACCGAAGCCAGGTCATACAACGTGCTGTTAGTCACGGGTTGGCTCTGGTCGTAGGTGCCATAGCCATAGCTCTGGTCAAACACCACGGTGCCGTTTTTGGCGATGAGCACCTGGCAGCCGGGGGTAGCGGCCGTTACGATGCTTTCGAGGGCAATGTGGTCAATTTGGCTTAGCACCTTCGAGTCCAACCCTTCGCGCTCTGGCGCGCCGTAGCGCAGGCGGTGCAGGTCGGGGGTCGCAATGCCAGTCCCGACTTTCAGGGTTTCTGACACCGTCACGGGCAGCTTGCCCCGCGCGGGCAGCGCCCCAAACAGCACCTGCGGCACCACCAGCTGCGCGGCGTAGTGGTCTTCGTAGCCGCACACCAGTGTGCGCGCCGACTCTAAGTACTTCAGCCCGTAGGCGTTGCCCATAGCCACTACCACCGTTTTGCGGTGCGGGTCGGCTTGCAGATTCTTTAAAAACTTAAGCGCGCCGTCGCC
>CALMOO010000015.1:3035-3987 GCA_937871705.1 uncultured Hymenobacter sp. | reverse complement strand
GTGAAGGCGTAGTTAGGGCCGAATACTTGGGTGAGAACTTCGGCGGCGGCGCTGGATATCGTAGCGTGGGCGGCGCTATACTCGGGGTGGGCAGGGGTAGGAATGAGGGGCTGCCAGGTGGGCTGCCCCAACGAGGCCCGAATGTAGGTAATTGGCCGTAGCACGTTGTAGGTGTATTTGGCTTTGAAGCAGCTGATGTAGGCATCGTTGAGGCAAATACCCAGCTTGGCGTAGGCGAAAAGGGCTTTGTCCAGAGAGGCCTTTTCCTTGGCCAGCACCTGCGCCAGAATGGATACCCAATGCCCAGGCGGAGTAAAATTGTGGCCTGCGGGCACGTCGTTCCAGAACAAAGCAATGGCGCATTGGTCAGCGGTGCTCGTTTGTGAAACGGTCAGCACTTCCTGCACCATCTGGTAAAAAGGCGAGCCAGCCGTAGTCGAATACGTCAGCGGCGGGCCGGGCTCGGCACCATCGCCACTGCACGCTACCAGCGGCCGGTTGGCGCCCCAGTGCGGAAATAAGGGCGGCGCAAGCAACGGCGGCGTGGGCACCCACAGGCCCGGCCCGGTGGGCGGCGTGTAAGGGGTAGCATTGTCGTAGCCATCGGTGTTAGACCACGCAATAACGGCCGCCGCTACCTGCTTGCCAAAATCAACGGAGCGGCTGCTGACCTCGGCCCCCAAGCCCGCCTGCAGCGTGGCCTTATTAGCCACTTCCAGCGAGTCAACGGCCGCTAGGTTGGCCGCGGAAGCGTTGGCATACATTCTTCGGGCAACGGCGGCCAGGGCGGCATTGGCGCTCAGAGGCCAACAATAGGTCAGGGTGCGGTCGACGGGCGGCAGGCCGGTGAGCCCGTTGAGCTGGCCGGCCAGCGACTTGTAACCCACCATACCTGGCACCACGGCCTCGTAGCCCGCTACCCCAGCGTGGGCGAACGGCCGCCCATATGTAT
>CALMOO010000015.1:483-3025 GCA_937871705.1 uncultured Hymenobacter sp. | reverse complement strand
GCAGTAATGGGCGTGAGGCGGGCCAGCCGCGTCTGCAGAGTCAGCCACGACAAGGCCACATCGGCCTTGTAAGCAGAAACCGCCGGCGATGGCTTTGGCGCGGGGGCCGGGCCGTGGTGCCCGAAACTGGAGGCGTTATTTATAAAAAAGCTGATAAGCAGCATTGAGCTAAAGGCTATCAGTCTGCCAGAGCGGAAACAGTTGCAAGGTGTTTTCATGGCGGTACGCTAAAGAATGAGATGCAAAGCAGTTGCAGGCCGGCAACCTGCGGGCAAGACACCAATAAATATACACTTTTTAATATATTATATCCTACTTACTTGCAAGACTACCAACTTGTAGCTACCGACAACATCGCTTCGGTGACCTATTACCAAGAGCCCTTCGCCCACTTGCACTGCCTGCGCCACGGAAACTTCGCAGGGCATCTCTTGCCCGGTCTACTTGCCGAATTAACGTATTTTGCCGCTTCTATGCCCCATCTCTCCCCTACGCAACCCCTTACCCTGGCTACGCTGGGCGCGCTGCTGCGCAGCTCGGAGCCGGTTCGCCTGTCGCCCGAAGCTGAGCAGCGCATCGAGGCCGGGCACACCTTCCTGCACCAGCGCTTGCAGCGGCCAGCCGCCGAGCAGCGCAGCAGCAGCCGCCACTTTTTGGAGCGCCTGCCCGATGCCGGCCTACCTCCCGCCGAGCAGGCCCAGTGGCAAGCCAACCTGCTGATGGCGCACGCGGCCGGCGCCTGCCCCGAAGTTCCTACCCCCCTGGTGCGCCGCATGCTGCTGCTCAAGGCCCAGAGCCTAAGCCACGGCCACAACGGCGTGGCCGTGCGCACGGTGCGCCGGCTGCTCGACTTCTACAACCGGGAGGTGTGGCCTGTCGTGTACGAGCAGGGCTCGCTGGGGGCCTTCGGCGACCAAACGCCGCTGGCTCATCTTTGCCTACCCCTGCTGGGGCTGGGCGAGGTAAATTACCAGGGCTACCGCCTGGCCGCCGCCGACGTGCTGGAGCTGCTGGGCTGGGAGCCGCTGCCGCTGCAAGCGCAGGAAGGCCTCACGCTGCTCAGCGGCAACCAGTTTATGCTGGCTTACACCACCGAGGCGCTGGAGCGCGCCGAGCACCTGCTGCGGGCCGCCGATGTTATCGGGGCGCTGAGCAGCGACGTGTTTGGGGCTTCGGCCGAGCCGCTGCACGAGGCGCTGCACCGAGTGCGAGCCCACAGTGGGCCCATCGTGGTGGCCGCGCGGCTGCGCAAGCTGCTGGCCGGCTCCGAGCTGCCCAGCCAGCCGTGGGTAGCAGCGCCGACCGAGCACGACCCGCCAGCTTTTCGGTGCCTGCCGCAGGTGCACGGGGCTAGCCGCGACGCGCTGGCCTACGTGCAGCAAGTGGTAGAAGTAGAATGCAACTCGGTGACGGGCTGGGCGCTTATTTTTCCGGACGAAGACCTGCTGCTGCACGCGGGCACCCTGCCGGGCCAGCCGCTGCCGCTGGTGCTCGACCACCTGGCTATTGCGGTGGCCGGGCTGGGTAGCTTGTCGGAGCGGCGCACGGCGCGCCTAGTGGCGGGGCAGCACGGGCTGCCGCTGTACCTGGTGGCCGAGCCGGCGCTCAACTTTGGCTTGCTGTCGCTGCCGCACACCGCGGCCAGCCTAGTGAGCCAGAACAAGCAGCTCTGCTCGCCCTCGTCCGTAACCGAAACCGGCGACAGCACCCACGGCCCGCTCAGCGCCGGGGCCACCGCCGCGGCCGAGGCCCGCCGGGTAGTGGAGAACGTAGAGCAAGTACTGGGTATTGAGCTGCTGGCCGCCGTGCAGGCGCTCGACTTTCGGCGCCCCGCCCAAACCAGCCCGGCCCTCGAAGCGGTAGTGGCTGCCTTTCGCCAGCACGTTACCTTCGTGGCCCACGACCGGGTGCTGGCTCCCGACCTGCACCGGGCGGCGCGTTTCGTGCGCGAGTTTGCCTGGGAATAAATAAAGGGGGTAGCCCCGCCGTTAGGGGCTGGATATGAGAAAACCTTTCGTGCCTTTGCTTGCTACGTTGCGTTGGGGGCTGGTGCTGGCGCTATTGCTGGGTGCGCTGGCCGCCCGCAGCCAAAACACCTGCCCCTCGGCGCTGCCCCGTGGCTGCCCCACGCCGTTCGGGGTAGTCGATATCGGTACTAACTTGGAGGTAAGCACCTTGCTAGTAGGCTGCCCGGTGCGCTTTGTGCAAAATTGCGGCCGCGCCACCAAGCCCGAACTGCTGTATTACCAGGTGGTGAAGGGCACCAACACCACGCCTTCCAACTGCCTGCCCACTACCACGGCGGGCGTTGTTACCTACACGCCCACGGCCGCCGATGTGGGCCCAGTCACGGTTTTTGAGCTTTCAAACCCCGACCCCAGCACTGGCGCAGGCGGTAGCGGCGTGGCCTACATCCGCAACTACACGGTGGTAGCCGCCACTCCACCCAGCTTCACGGTGACGGCTTGCGCCGGCAACACGGCCTTGGTTACGGTCACGGATATGCTATATAACCAGTATAGCATCCGGGTGAACGGGGGCG
>CALMOO010000015.1:0-473 GCA_937871705.1 uncultured Hymenobacter sp. | reverse complement strand
ATCGCCCTGTTGCGCGACATGGGCATCGCGAGCACGCCGGTGCTCGCGCGCCTCACGCGCACCGGCCCGGCCGCCGCAGGCGGGGCGGCCACCCTAGATTTTACGCAGGTGCCGGCCGGCTACAACTACTATTTGCAAGTCGAAAACCCCAGCCTGCCCGGCATCTACCGGCGCGTGGCCGCCGTGCCGGTGGCCAGTGGCAGCAGCACGGCCAGCTTCACGCTCGACCCCGCCGCGCCTGGCCGATACCGCCTGCGCCGCACCGATGCCTGCCTTAGCCCCGACTCGGCGGCCTCGAACCCAGCTATTACCGTGGGCCTGAGCGGCACTTCAACTAACAACCGCGTTGACCTCACCTTCACGCCCTACGACCGCGCGGCGGTGGCCAGCTACACGCTCACGCGCAGCGATGGCGCCAGCATTCCGCCGCTGCCTAGCTCGGCCACGGGCTACGCCGATGCGGCCGTGGTGTG
>CALMOO010000014.1:2386-2779 GCA_937871705.1 uncultured Hymenobacter sp. | reverse complement strand
GCTGCTGGCGGGCTGTCATTGTGGCGGTAAATTTTTGGCGGCCAGCTATTTGCCGGTCAGTAGCCAGGGCAATGTCCCTTTTGCTTTATTACTATGGACTCCTACTCGCAAATCGTTATTTCGGCCGTAGAAGCGGCTAAGCATTCCGTTGTCAAGATTGATGTTCGCAAGAAAAACAAGCAGCAGCAACTCGTCCCTGCGGGGTCGGGGTCGGGCTTTTTATTCTCAACCGATGGCTACGTTTTCACCAACAGCCACGTCGTGCACGGGGCCGAAGAAATCCACCTAACCTTCGCCGATGGCACCGACTACCCGGCTACGCTGGTAGGCGAAGACCCCGATTCGGACCTGGCGCTGCTGCAAACCCCAGCCACCGGCCACCCCGCCGCCCGC
>CALMOO010000014.1:0-2376 GCA_937871705.1 uncultured Hymenobacter sp. | reverse complement strand
CAAATCGGCCAGCTTGTCATTGCCATCGGCAACCCCTACGGCTTCCAGCACACCGTCACGAGCGGGGTAGTGAGCGCCCTGGGCCGCACGTTGCGCACCGAAACGGGCCGCCTCATCGATAACATCGTGCAAACCGACGCGGCCCTGAACCCCGGCAACAGCGGCGGCCCGCTCATCGACGCCGGGGGCCAAGTGGTAGGAGTGAACACGGCCACCATCCGCGGGGCGCAGGGACTGTGTTTTGCCATTGGCATCAACACGGCCACCGCCATCCTGCCCGCCTTGCTGCGCGAAGGGCGCGTGCGGCGCGGCTACCTGGGCCTGAGCACGCAGCAAGTAGACCTGCACCCGCGGGTAGTAAGCTTTCACCAGCTGCCCAGGCGCCAGGCTTTGTTCGTGGTGGGGGTAGAGGATGGCGCACCGGCGGCCATGGCTGGCCTGCGCGAAGGCGATTTCGTTATTGCCTTTGCCGACCAACCCGTGGCCAGCGCTGATGACCTGTTTCGGCTGCTTACGCAGGAAAAAATCGGGGCCTTCCAGTTCTTGACGGTGCTGCGCAACCAACAGAAGGTAGAGCTGCGCATCACGCCAGTTGAGAGCGGGCCAGCACGGGCTCGCCTCACCAAAGCTGCTTAGCGGCCGTTAGGCCAAGCGCTTTTCGCATAATGAAAATGTCTATTCATCAGCTACTTGCGTGCAGCTGCGATGAATGAGCATCGACATTCTTATTAAAGAGCTGTATCATCTTTCTTACGTGTCCAAAAGAAGGCTATGGCCCTTCGCTCACACGCGTCTTTCAACCGCTCCCAATTACGCAAAAATTCCGCTGTAAGCAATTGGCTTACAGCGGAATACCAATCTACTTGCAGAGAGGATGGGATTCGAACCAGCCTACCTAACTGCTTAACTGTCTGGCAGCTTACCGACTTGGTTTATTCGGCACTAACCGAATTATCAACCTAATTGGCAATTACACTAGTTCAGCGCTCTTAATCGCCTACCATTGAAAGCCAACCGCCGGACGCATCTCAATGACGCGGGGGGTAGGCTCGAACCGTGGCAGCGACCGCACGCCGTCGAGCGCCTCAGCGCTCACGAGGGGGTAGTGGAAAGCCAAGGCATCAACGGTAGCGAAAAGGGCGGCTGCGTTTGAGCTAGCGCTGGTAAAATTTATGAGCTGCAAGGTTTCTTGGTGAATCTCGCTCTCATACTGCTGCGCCTGCTCAGCAAGTAGCCGGTCGTGGCGACGCTTCCAATAATCAGCCCGCTGCTCGGGCGTCAGGTGGCTCAGGTCGGGGTCGGCTGACATGATGGGGGTATGCACCTTGCGCCTTACCGTGGCGGGCAGCAAGGAACTGCTGGGAGGCTCTGGCTCCTGCGTGCCCACCGGCACGGCAGCGGCGGGCGTGAGGGCGCGGCCACCCTTGCCAGTCAGCAGCCAGTTCGCATCGAAGCCTTTATAGGCCGTAGCCAAAGCCATCAGCGTTTCGCCGCCAGGAATAGAGTTGCCCGCCGCAAGGTGGCTTACTAGCTGCGGGGTTAAGCCAGCGCGCAAAGCGAACTGGCGCGCGTTGGGTTCGCCCGACTCGGCAATGAACTGCGCGAGCCTCGCCCCTATCTCGGGGTACTTCGGGGGCTCCTTATCTTTTTTAGACATAACTAAGAAAAACGTGAAGATTAGGTGTCGTATTTGTATGAAATGTCAAACGCATGTGTTATATTTGTCGTACAACAAGCGTGTAAGAGGCTGTATGCCTGCGTCTGAATACGACAAAAGTACACGCACGTTTGAAACTTCAAAATAATATGATGGAAAATAAAGCAAAGCGCGGCCCACGCCGGACGTTAAAAGCCGCAGCATTCCACAACCAACTCGCTGAGTTTAAACACTTATTGCCCCCGCGCTACACAGAATTAGCGCTGCAAATATTTCCAAATCTGAATGCAAAAAGCTTGCGCTACGCGGTCGCTGGGCGTCAAGAATACTGGGATGGCTTGCCCGCCCTGCGGGTTTTGGCCGGTTTAGACCCCCTGCCGAAGGACGTGGTATTAAAGCCAGTGCCTCGTCAGCGGCGCTAAGCGCAAGTAGCATGAAAACGCCAATCAGCTACTACGGCGGCAAGCAGCGGCTAGTGCCTGAAATCCTGCCGCTCATTCCCAAGCATACGCAGTACGTCGAGCCTTTTTGCGGTGGTGCAGCGGTGTTCTGGGCTAAAGAGCCTAGCGCGCATGAAGTCATTAACGACCTCGACGGGCGCGTGGTGAACTTCTATCGGGTACTCCAGACACGCTTTAGTGAACTGCAGGCCATGATACAAGCAACGCTAAGTAGTGAGCGTGATTATCGCCTTTCTAAATCCGTTTTAGCTGATAGCG
>CALMOO010000013.1 GCA_937871705.1 uncultured Hymenobacter sp. | reverse complement strand
ACCAGAGCTATCTCACCACCAAGCGCGACAAAATGGGCCACGACATCCTGCAGCCCACGGCGGCATCAACCGGCGCCTCGGCTGCCTAAAGGGGGTAGGAAAGCTGAAGCAACTATGCCAACCTCATTCCCCACGCAGCGGCCGTGCACTAGCCACTAGCCAGTGAGTGGTCGCTGCGTAGGAAAAGGTAAGTACCGCCGGCAGGCCAGCCCGCCTGCCAGCGCCCGCTGGAGCCGGCTGTGCCTGGCCCCGAATAGCACGCCTCCTACTACTCGGCTTTTACCGAGCTTGGAGTAGGGGGCAATGGCTGCCCTACCCCTCGGGCTGGGGTGCTACTGTGCCGCGTAGTAAGCGGCACTAGGCGGGAGGAGCGCTAAGCAGGCCGCACCGGCGACCGCTGCATGGCATAGTGGCACGGCTGGCACAGCTGGGCCGCCACCGACAAGAGGCTTTGCCCCTGGCGGCCGGTAGGTATAAAAAACGGCTGTTGGGAGGTGGTTGGGCAAGTTTTCATAGAAAAAAGGTTGAGAGTGGTATGCACAGCCACGTGCAGGCTAGTAGCCAGAGCCAGTACGGGTTAGCACCCAGCACTGCCCTTGAAACCTGCCTATACAGTCGTAGCAACCAGCGCATTTATAGATAAAGCTGTTGGCCCTACCCCCTACAAAAATGACGTTTTAATTTAAGCATCACAATACCTGAAAGTAGGTATATTCAGAAGCTCTTCATATTCAGAGGCCCGCCGGCAAGCTCCGGGGTATAGCGATAAAAAGTGCCGGGCCCGCAACTGCGCTAGTGCGGCACGGCGCCCTGCCAGCGCAGCACGGGGTAGCGGCGGTAGTCCGCTTCGCGGTAGGGCGAGTGCTGGTACACCCACTCCAGCTGCGCCGGGCCGCTGGCGGCCAGGGCAGCGTCAGCTTTCTTAGCCGCTTCCAACTGCTGGCGCACGGCGGGGTTTTTAGTTAGAAAATCGGCCGCTAAGTCCTCAAATACATAGTCGGAATAGTGCTCTTTCTGCTGCAAAATGCTGTCGAAAAACCCCCATGCAAAGAACGAGTCGGTGGCTTGCGGCTCTAACGCTTCGACGAGGTAGCGGGCAGCCGGGCCCTGCTCGGCTAGCACCGCCAGGTAGGTGCCGGGGGGTAGGGAGCTTTGCGGCCGGGTTTCGGTAGTCAGCTGCACCTGCGAGTGCAGCGAGTGGCCCTCGTACGGGCGGGGCGAAGACTGGTAGCTTTCGACAGAATAAACTTCGGCGGCCCCGGTAAGCGGCTGCGCCAACTGCCGCAGCACCACGCCATTGCGGCGCAGGTTATCCAGCACCTCGCCCCAGGCCGCCGGAATGGCGTAGGCCACCGGCGCGGCCGCCGTGGCGGTGGCGCGGGCGGTGTTATAGTACGGCACGGGCCGCGTATAGGGCCGCGCGCGGTCGTAGTAAAGCCGCGGCTGGCCGCTCACGGCGCTGGGCTTGTGGCCGGCCTCATAGCCGCGAAACTGCACGGTTGCCGAGGGCTTATCCTCGACCTCCCAAGCCAGCGGAAACTGCTTTTGGGCGGCCAGTGCCCGGTCGGCCTCGGCGCGGGCGGCGAGCAGGACAGGGGCCTGGGCGGCCAGGGTTTCGAGGTAGGTCAGCAGCAGGTCGTAGGTGGCACGCACGCGCGGCCCGAAGGCTTTGAGCATGTGCGTTTCGGGCATGAAGCCAATGGTGTTGAACAAGGCCGCGTAGCCTGTAGAGTAGCGCGGCGTTTCTAAAAAAGCCCGCAAGCCACTCTCGGGAGTCTCGCCCTCAAAGTCGACGTAGGGCGTCATGGGCCAGTGCTTCTGGTCCATGCCTTTGTAGAGGGCGGGTAGTAGTTTGTCCTGCAAATACCCGCCCAGGGCCGGTGCCAGCTTGTTGTGCTGCGTCGCAATAAGCGTCATTGTGTACTGGTAATCAGCACCATTAGAGGTGTGCGTCTCAACAAACACTTCGGGCCGCCACTTCCCAAACAGCGCCGCAAACGAGCGCGCATTGCGGGAGTCCTGCTTCACGTAGTCGCGGTTGAGGTCGAGGTGCCGCGCATTGCCCCGAAAGCCGTAGGCTGCGGGCCCGTTCTGGTTCACGCGGGTGGTAGAGTTGCGGTTCAGCATGCCATCGATATTGTACACGGGCACGATGACGACGGTGAGCTTGGTGAGTAGCGGGTGCAACTTTTTGTCGCGCAGTAGGTCGCGGGCCAGGGCCATGCTGGCGTCGATGCCCTCGGGCTCGCCGGGGTGAATGCCGTTCTGAATGAAGAGGATAGGCCGGCCCTTGGCCCGGCTGGCCGCCGGCTCGAAGGTGCCATCGGCCGAGAGCACCACTTCTTGTAGCGGCTGGCCACTGTCGGTAGG
>CALMOO010000012.1 GCA_937871705.1 uncultured Hymenobacter sp. | reverse complement strand
TCCGAGGACCGGCAGTAAGAACTCGGCGGAGTAGAGGCAGAAATGGCCCTGCTGCGGCTCGGCGGGCCACCACTGAAACGGCACTTTGGGCGTTGAAAACACCAGGGTATCGGGCGCAATGTCGATGCTGTGGTCGCCGTATTCGGCGCGGCTGTGGCTCCGGAAGAGGCTTATTTTATAGAACGAGCGGCATGGGTAAGGTGTGCCAGGCCGCAACCCGGTAGTCTCCCAGAGGTCGGCCATATCAAACACATTAAAGTGGCCCACTTCGCGCTGAATACCCCCGGGCAGCAGTGTGCTCAAGTCGAGGTCTGTGCAGGGAGCCAGTTCCTGGTAAAGGGTAGTGAGCGCGGCGGTCGTCATGATAGCAGGGGACTTGTATGATTCAAAGCTGTGGCAACCCCCAAGAGCGCAGAAAGTTTTATGTACTGCAGGCCTACCGCCAGCTCATCAAAACCCGCTTCAAGCTGCGTTACCTGCAAAGCCAGCTCCTGCACCAGCGCATCCACGCCCGGCTCAATAAGGGCGAAGAACTGCATGCGCTGCACGCCTGGCTGTGATTTGGCAGCGAAGGGGTTCTTAGAAGCCGTCGAGTGCAAAACACATGCACATGCGTTGATGTTTGTCTAGCTGGGTTAAGAACGGTTTAGTTTGCACCCTTCCTCCACACCCCCGCTACTTCGTGCGTACCGCCCGCTTCGTCAACCTCTTAACCAGCCATGGTTGAAACCTTTGTAAAATACCTCACCGATAGAGCTTCGTTTACTGCTGACGATTTGGAAAAGATTGACGCCGTTACAGTGAACAAGAAGCTAAAACGCCGGCAATACTTGCTACACGAAGGTCAAATATGCAGTACCATGGCTTTGTGGTCAGTGGGTTATTGCGTCTTTTCCGCGTGGGTGATGATGCGACCGAACACATTCTACGCTTTACCGGCGAGAACTGGTGGGTTAGCGACTATGAGAGCTTTCAGAGCGGCCTGCCTGCTAAAGGAGCCATTGATGCCTTGGAAGATAGCCAGCTGCTGCTGTGGACAAGAGAAAACTGGGAAATGCTCCGACGAGAAATTCCAGCGTTCGACGCCTTGCAGACCAAGTTAATGGGCCGCGCCATCGCTGCGCAGGCTGACCGGCTGCACATGGCCATTAGCGCCACCGCCGAAGAGAAATACCATGCCTTTCTCCGCTCCTTTCCGGATTTTCATAATCGCGTGCCCTTGCACATGGTAGCTTCCTACCTAGGGCTTTCCCGCGAAACGCTGAGCCGGGTCCGCAAGCACGATGAGCTGCCCTAGGTAGCTAGCCCCTTGTTATTCGGACTTGCCGGCACCTTAGCCCTTCTCGGTGATAAATGTCACGGTTATTTTGCGCTAAATGTCCTCTTTATACCCCTGGCAGCGCGCTGAATTTTGCAGGGTTAGCTGAACGAACAGCTGACGTACTCAAAGCAAGCGTAAGGCAATGTCAAAGAACATTTTAATAACCGGGACCAGCAGCGGGTTTGGCAAGCTGATGGTGCTCACCCTCTCTGAGCAAGGCCATAGCATCATTGCCGCGATGCGGAACACCACGAGCAAAAACGCCGCGGTTGCCCAGGAGCTGGCCGCGCTGCCCAACGTGGAAGTGGTGGAGATGGATATCACCAGCGACGAGTCAGTTAACCAGGCCATCACGTCGACCATCCAAAAGTATGGTCATCTGGATGTACTGGTCAATAACGCGGGCATTACCGGGTTTGGGATAGTAGAAGCAACCTCGATTGCCCAGATGAAAAAACTCTTTGAGGTCAATCTTTTCGGGGTGGTCCGGGCCTATCAAGCGGTGTTGCCGTCGATGCGGACGCATAAATCGGGGCTGATTATCAACATCTCCAGTGGGTTTGGCGTGGTGGCTACCCCCTTTGTCGTGCCCTACCAAATGACCAAGTTCGCGCTGGAAGCGCTCACGGAAGGCATTCGGGATGAAGTGAAAGGGTACGGCATCGAAACCGTATCCGTATTGCCCGGGCCATTTCCGACGGAAATTGGGGCCAAAGCCGCCAGCTTTGGGCCGGATCGGCCGGAAGTACTGGCGGCTTACGGGCCGGCTACGCAAACGGCCCTGGAGCAGTTTGGCGGCATCATGGAAGGGAAGATAACCGAGTACGGCATGGATGCCCAGGAAGTAGCCGACGCGGTTTCCCGGCTTATCGAGATGAAAGACGGCACCCGTCCTTTCCAGACAACCGTTAACCGGATGACGGCCAACCTTGAACAAGCGTATGCCGATTCCAAACTGCCTTTCAAAGCCATTTGGATGGAACGAATGGGTTGGGGTGCGTA
>CALMOO010000011.1:9838-12212 GCA_937871705.1 uncultured Hymenobacter sp. | reverse complement strand
GGTTCGGCCTGCATGGCGGGGGTAGGCGGCTGCAACGAGCTGTTGGCGCTGGTGTTCAGTGCATCAGGCCCCATCTTGGTAGTGGCGTCGGCGGGCTGCGCGCCGGTGTTGCCGGCAATAGAATTGGTGCCGGGGTTGGCTTCGTTGCTAGGCATAGGAAAGGGAGGCAAAGAAAAGGTGAGACAAACGCGGTGTTGCCTCGGCTATACGCCGCCACGCGAATAGGGGTTAATAAGCACCTAAGCGAAGGCAAAATCATGGCTGGCGAACGGACCGGCCAACAAGCTGCTTGGGGCAGTTACTTCGAGCCTTAATGCTCTTAATAAGCTCATTTAAAGCGCAGCAGCTAAGGCCTCAAGCTGGGGGTAGGCCTGCTGCAGAACAGAAGGCGCATGGCAAGCAGAAGCCACAAGCTGGTTTCTTTCGGCGCACCAACCGCTTTGTTGATAGCTTTGGGCCGCAGTTGTTGCCTTGCCGTAGTAGTCCGCCCAGCGCGGGTTCATGCACAAGGCAGCAGTGTGGCAGGTGAGCGTAAAAGGTCACCTAAAATTACGTGTCGCAGGGCCACGCATGCGATAAGACCCAACCAAGTACAAGCCTCTAAAAAATGACTAAAATCAAAGTAGCAAACCCCGTAGTAGAGTTGGATGGCGACGAGATGACGCGCATCATTTGGAAGTTCATCAAAGACAAACTCATTACCCCTTACTTGGAACTTGACATCAAGTACTACGACCTGGGCATTGAGTACCGCGACGAAACCAATGACCAGGTGACCATCGACTCGGCCAATGCCATCAAGCAGTATGGGGTAGGGATTAAGTGCGCCACCATCACGCCCGACGAAGAGCGTGTTAAAGAGTTTGGCCTGAAGCAGATGTGGAAATCGCCCAACGGCACCATCCGCAACATCTTGGATGGCACCGTTTTCCGCGAGCCTATTGTGATGAGCAATGTGCCCCGCCTAGTGCCCAACTGGACGGCCCCCATCTGCATTGGCCGCCACGCCTTCGGCGACCAGTACCGCGCTACCGACTTCGTGACGAAAGGCAAAGGCAAGCTCACCATCACCTTCACGCCCGAAGACGGCGGCGAAGTGCAGTCGTTTGAGGTGTTCAACTTCAAAAACGACGGCGTGGCACTGGCCATGTACAACACCGACGAGTCGATTCGGGGCTTTGCGCACGCCTGCTTCAACCAGGCCTTGATGAAAGGCTGGCCGCTGTACCTGTCGACCAAAAACACCATCCTGAAAAAGTACGATGGCCGCTTCAAGGACATCTTCCAGGAAATCTACGAGCAGGACTACCTAGAAAAATTCAAGGCAGCCGGCATCACCTACGAGCACCGCCTGATTGATGACATGGTTGCTTCGGCGCTGAAGTGGAATGGCAACTTTGTGTGGGCCTGCAAAAACTACGATGGCGACGTGCAGAGCGACACCGTGGCGCAGGGCTTCGGCTCATTGGGCCTGATGACCTCCACGCTCGTAACGCCCGATGGCACCGTGATGGAAGCCGAAGCCGCGCACGGCACCGTGACGCGCCACTACCGCGACCACCAAGCCGGCAAGCCGACTTCGACCAACCCCATCGCCAGCATCTTCGCCTGGACGCGCGGTCTCGAATTTCGCGGCATCCTCGATAAAAACCAGGAGCTAATCGACTTCTGCAAGGCGCTGGAAGCAGTGTGCATCGAAACCGTAGAAAGCGGCAAGATGACGAAGGACCTGGCCGTTTGCATCCACGGCAACAAAGTGGAGCATGGCCGCGACTACCTCTACACGGAGGAATTCCTGGAAGCGCTAGATGAGAACCTGAAGGTTAAGCTTGGTAAGTAAGCCTTGCGCCACCTTGTATGTGAAAGCCCATCTGGTTGCCAGATGGGCTTTTTGCTGCCTATTGCGCAACCTGCTTACCTACTTACATTTGAAATTCTTAGTGCTATTCCCTACCCCCCTTAGCTTGCTTATGAAGCGTCGCCAATTTCTACACCACGGTACCCAGGCCGCTTTGGCCACCACTCTTTTGCCGCTGGCCGCCAGCGGCGCGGCGCTGGCCAGCCCGCCAGAGGCGCCCACTGGCAACCTGCCCGCAGTAGCACCAGCCAAAGACTTCGAGCTGAGCGAAGTCACCATCGCCGACCTGCAAGCCCGGCTGCAAAGCGGCAAGAGCACTGCCCGTGACCTCTGCCAGCAGTACCTGGCTCGCATTGCCGAAATCAATACCAAAGGCCCGGCCATCAACGCGGTGATTGAGGTGAACCCCGATGCCCTGGCCCTGGCCGATACGCTGGATAAGGAGCGCAAAGCTGGCAAGCTGCGCGGCCCCATGCACGGCATTCCGGTGCTCATCAAAGACAATATTGACACCGG
>CALMOO010000011.1:8163-9828 GCA_937871705.1 uncultured Hymenobacter sp. | reverse complement strand
GCAGCTGCGAGCGGCCGGGGCCATCATCCTGGGCAAAACCAACTTGAGCGAATGGGCTAATTTTCGCTCGACGCACTCGGCCAGCGGCTGGAGCAGCCGCGGCGGCCAAACGCACAACCCCTATGTGCTCGACCGCACGCCCAGCGGCTCCAGCGCTGGCTCGGGTGCGGCAGCCTCGGCCAGCCTCTGCGCGGCAGCCGTGGGCACCGAGACGAACGGCTCCATCGTGTCGCCGTCGTCGTGCAACGGCCTGGTCGGCCTCAAGCCGACGGTAGGGCTGGTGAGCCGCACCGGCATTATTCCGATTTCGGCTACCCAAGACACGGCCGGGCCCATGGCCCGCACGGTGCGCGATGCCGCCGTACTGCTCGGCGCCCTAGCTGGCGCCGACCCGGCCGACAGTGCCACCCAAGCCGCAAATGCGCCCAAAAAGCCCGTTGACTACACCAAAATGCTGCGCCCCGACGCGCTAAAAGGCAAGAAGCTAGGCGTCGAGAAATCGCACCTGGCCAGCGAAACTGCCGCCGGCGACCTGCTGCGCCAGGCAGTGGCCGTACTCAAAGCGCAGGGCGCAACCGTGGTGGAGATAGACGTGCGCACCCCAACGCAGCCCATCGGCGGCGCCGAGTTCGATGTGCTGCTCTACGAGTTTAAGGACGGCGTGAACAAGTACCTGGCCCAGGCCAAAGCGCCCGTCAAGACCCTGGCCGAGGTCATTGCCTTCAACAAAGCCAACGCGGCCAAGGCTATGCCCTTCTTCCAACAGGAAACGCTGGAGCTAGCCGATAAAACCGATGGCCTCGGCAGCGAGAAGTACAAAGCCGCCCTGCGCAAAGTAGTCGACACCTCGCGCCAAGCTCTCGACACCGTCCTAAAAAGCGAAGGTGGCCTCGCCGCCCTGGTGGGCATCACCACCGGCCCGCCCGCCTGCATCGACCTCGTGAATGGCGAGTACGGCACCGGCCCCGGCTACGCCGGCCCGGCAGCCATGGCTGGCTACCCCCACCTCACCGTGCCAATGGGCCAAATTCATGGCCTGCCTGTCGGCCTCTCGTTCGTGGCCGGCGCTTACCAAGAGGCCGAACTGCTGGCGCTGGGCTACGCCTACGAGCAAGCCACGCACCACCGCAAGGTGCCGACCTTCCAGGCCGTGGTGGGGTAGGGCTGTCTGTCCTTGCGAGTGCAATGCAGCGAATAAAGCAGAGATGGAGCGCGGCAATCCTTCCTTCACATATAGGTTAATAAGCCAACGTGAAGGAAAGATTGCCGCGCTTCGTTTGCAAGGATGGGGTAGGGGCTTAGAATATTTTTCCTGGGTTCAGAATCCCATGTGGGTCAAACACCTGCTTGATGCCGCGCATCAGGTTCAAATTAGCTTCGGCCAAGGCAATGTGCATGAATTGCTTCTGCACTAGCCCAATGCCGTGCTCGCCCGAGATGGTGCCGCCCAGCTTCACGCACAGCTGAAAAATTTCCGTGATTGGCTCGCGCAGGCCCACGTTCCACTGCTCATCGCTGAGCTCGCCGCGAATGATGTTGACGTGTAGGTTGCCATCGCCAGCGTGGCCGTAGCACACGCTTTTGAAGCCGTAGCGCTGACCAATTTCCTTCACGCCTTTGAGGAGGGTAGGGAGTTCGGCGCGCGGCACCACGGTGTCTTCCTCT
>CALMOO010000011.1:0-8153 GCA_937871705.1 uncultured Hymenobacter sp. | reverse complement strand
ATACAGAGTTATAGCGCACCGAATTGCCGATGTTGCGGCGAATCTTCCACAGCTCGTCTTTCTGGGTGGCCGTGTCGGCCAGCAGGATTTCGCCCACGTCATAGCGGGCTAGCACTTCGTACACTTGCTCGGCTTCCTTATAGAGTTGGTCGAGGTCCTGGCCGTCGAGTTCGATGAGCAAGTGAGCGGTGATGTCTTCGGGCAGGGTAAGCGGAATTTTCAGGTAGTCCGAAGACCAGGCAATCGCCTCGCGCTCCATAAACTCCATGCCCGACGGAATGACGCCGGCCCGGAACACCGCCGATACTGCCTCCGCCGCCTGCGCTTCCTGGCGGAAGGGCACCAGCATCAGGATATTGTGCTGGGGGTAGGGGAGGTGCCGGAACACCACGCGGGTAATAATGCCGAGCGTACCCTCCGAGCCCACCATGAGCTGCGTCAGGTTGTAGCCGGTGGCATACTTCAGCGTGTTGGCCCCCGTCCAGATAACGTCGCCGCTCGGCAAAACCACTTGCAGGTTAAGTACATAGTCGCGGGTGGTGCCATACTTCACAGCTTTGGGGCCGCCGCTGCTCTGGCTCAGGTTGCCGCCCAAGAAGCACGAGCCCTTGCTGGCCGGGTCGGGGGGGTAGAAAAGCCCAACTTCCTTCACCGCGTTCTGAAACGCCTCCGTTACCACGCCCGGCTCCACGGTAGCTTGCAGGTTGCGCTCATCAATGGCAATAATCTTGTTGAAGCGCTCCATGCTCAGCACCACGCCATTATGGATGGGTAGGGCGCCGCCGCTGAGCCCCGTGCCCGCGCCACGCGCCGTCACGGGCACGCGGTGCTCGTGGCAGAGGCGCATGATTTGGCTAACCTCCTCGGTAGTGCCGGGGCGCAGCACCACGTCGGGGGCAAAATGGAAGTCTTCGGTGTGGTCGCGGCCGTAGGCTTCGTATTGCACGGCTTCGGTTCGGGCCGCCGTGAGCACGTGGGCCAGGCCAACAACTGCCTCGAAGGCAACCACCAGCTCGGGGGTAAGCGGAGAGAAGTTCATGAGAAGTAAATGCCCGGATACGGGCCGAAAAGTATATTTGCGCTACTACACGTCGAAGTAACGAAGGTACAGCGGATGATAATAGGGCGAATACAGAGGCAGCAGTTACCACTAGCAACACGGCTTTATTTGCTCAGCCTGATGCTGTTGCTGCTCGGCACCAGCTGCAATCGCCAGCTCAACCAGCGCAACGGGCGCTACTACTCGGCCCGCGACATGGTGCGCCTCAAACGGGGTGAACGCGTAACGGGTACGCGCGCCGTTCGCCCCGGCAGCCGCCCGGCTGTAGTAAAAAGTAAAGTCAAAACCACCGTGCCTAGTAGTAATGGCAGCGGCGCAGTCGCTATTAAATCGGTCACGAAGCGGCCCATTCGCATGGGCAGCGCTACGGGCACGCTCGCCAGCGTTATCGAAAACGCCCGCGCTTACCAAGGCACGCCCTACCTGTTTGGGGGCACTACCCGCCTGGGAATGGACTGCTCGGCCTTGCTCCAGCTGTCCTTTGCCGATGCGGGCGTCGACATTCCGCGCTCGTCCAATGAGCAGGCTGAATGGGGCGAACCCATCAAGCCCACCGAGCTGCAACCCGGCGACTTCCTTTTTTTTGGTGCTTCGCCCGGTTCCAGCGTCATCACCCACGTGGGCATGGTAACGGTAGTTGATGAAGAGGGAGTAGAGTTCATCCATGCCTCCACCTCATTGGGAGTTGTCGAAAACAGCTTTGAGTCAGATTATTACCTGAGCCGATTCATCCGGGCGGTGCGGCCGCGATTGTGAAGCTTACATGAAGTGATTAACCTGGGCGTCGTGTAGCAGGCGGGTAGGAATCAGATTCTTAACATTAGCGTAATACTGCGGCTTAAAAGACGGGAGTAACTTTGCAAAAAATTGGTGAGCCCACTAATTTTTCCACTTAATCCTTGTTTAAATGAAGCTATTGTACCTACGGCAGATGCTGCTATTGGTAGTTCTTTTGCTAACGGCCCAGCTGGGCTGGAGCCAAGGCGCTACTACCGCCGCCATGAGCGGCACCATCACTGACAACAAGGGCGGAGTTCTGCCAGGTGCCACGGTTATTGCCGTGCATACCCCCACTAACACGCAGTACGTAGCGCCGACCAACGCCGACGGCCGCTTCAATATCCAGAATATGCGCGTGGGTGGCCCTTACACCGTGCGCGTCACCTTCGTAGGCTTCCAGGATTATAGTCGCTCGGGCATCAACCTGACCCTGGCTGAAAACTTCCGCCTCGATGCCAAGCTGGGCGAAAGCACCACGCAGCTAAATGAAGTGACAGTGACCGGCGGCCAAAACCCGGTTATTAATGCTGACCGTACAGGTGCTCAAACCACCATTCAGCGTCAGCAGATTGAGCGCCTCCCTACCCTCAACCGCTCGTTCAACGACTTTACTCGCCTCACGCCGCAGGGCAGCGGCACCAACACCCAAAGCTTCGCGGGCCGCAACAACCTCTACAACAACCTAACCATCGACGGCGCCATCTTCAACAACGCCTTTGGTTTGTCATCTACCATTGGTGGCCAGGCTGGCGCGCAGCCCGTGTCGCTCGATGCTATCGACCAGATTCAGGTGAGCTTGGCTCCTTACGATGTGCGCCAAGGCTCTTTCACCGGTGCTGGCATCAACGCCGTTACTCGCTCGGGCACCAACAAGCTCTCGGTTTCGGTGTACGACTACTATCGTAACCAAGACTACGTGGGTCAAAAAGTAGGTAATTTTCAAGCTCCCTACCCCAACTTCAAGCTGAACAACGTTGGTTTCCGCATCGGCGGTCCTATTATAAAGGACAAGCTGTTCTTCTTTGTGAATGCTGAAATGGAAAAGCGGACGGACCCGCCTTCCGGCAACTACACTGCTACCCGTACCGGGGTAACCTCAGGTCCACAGACCTCGCAGGCTAACGCTGCCGACCTAGATGCTTTAGGTAATTTCCTGGTAAAGCAGTACGGATACAACCCAGGGGCTTACGAAAATTACGGCCTGCGCTCGAACAGCTACAAGGCTACAGCCAAGCTAGACTGGAACATCAACAACAATAACCACTTCAACATCAAGTACAACTACTTGAAGTCGTATTCTGATGTGAACCCCAGCTCGTCGGGCGGTAGCATCGGCGGCTCACGTGCTGAAACGGTGAATGGTCTGCCTTTCTTCTCGTCGTACTACACTATCAATAACAACCTCAACTCAATAATTGCAGAGTTGAACAGCAACCTGGGCGGCGGCAAGTTCTCGAACAACATCACGGCTGGCTACATTGGTAACCGTGATTACCGCGAGTACCCAGCCGGGGGTAGCCCCTTCCCAATGGTGGACATTGGAAACCAAGTAGGACTCACTACTGCTGCCAGCACCCGTTCGGGAGTAGCCGCCAGCAATGGCCTGACTACGTTTGGCTCAGAGTTGTACTCGGCCTTCAACGTACTCAACTCGGATATCTATCAGTTTGGCGACAACTTCACAGCCTTTCTGGGCAAGCACAACGTGACAGTTGGTACTTACAACGAGTTGTATAAGTTTAGCAACGGCTACGCACCTAACTACTATGGCACTTACCAGTATAACTCGCTCGAAGATTTCTATGCGTCGGCTGGGTTTAACTATGACCGTACTAATCATGCTGTAGGTTCGCCTTATACCGGCGCACCAGTAGGTGCAGCTCGTTATGCGCTCCAGTATTCGACGCAAGCCAATTTCCCTTATGCTGTTACCAAGGCAGCACAGTTGGGCTTCTACGTTCAGGATGAATACACGCCCATCAACAACCTTAAAATAACGCTGGGTCTGCGTGGCGATATTCCAATTATCTTCTCCAATATCGACCGTAACGTAGCCGTGTCGGGCACCGAAACGAGCGGTACTGGCGCTGGAGCAGGTGCGCTGACTTTCCGCGATGGCATACAGTTCAGCACTAGCCAGCTGCCGCAGCGCAAGCTGTTGTTCTCGCCCCGTATTGGCTTCAACTGGGACGTGAATGATGATAAGAAAACTCAGGTGCGTGGTGGTACTGGTATCTTCACAGGCCGGGTGCCATTCGTCTGGATTTCTAACCAAGCCGGTAACAACGGGGTGCAGTTCAACTCCATTGACGTGTCGGGTGCGGGCGCTACGGGCGCTACCTACTTAAACTCGGCAGGCGTAAGAGTGCCTTACACTTTCAACCCCAGCGTAGACGCCTATCGCCCCACGGCTGGCAGTGGCAGCACGTCATACAGCCTGGCCGTAACGGACCGCAACTTTAAGTTTCCACAGGTATGGCGTTCCAACCTTGCCGTTGACCAAGTATTGCCTGGTGGCATCGTGGCTACCATTGAGGGCCTGTACACCAAGGACATCAACGCGATGTTCATTCAGAACATTGACCTGCCTAATACGACGCTGCGGGCTGCGCCCGTTGGTATTACCGGTACCGGCGGTGACCAGCGGCCAATTTTTTATGCCACCAATGCCGCAGGTGTGATTACGACCACCAAAAATAACCGCATCTTCAATCCCGCAAAACCTACAGTTGCCAATCCTGCTGTTACGGATGCTGAGTTGTTGACTAATACCAAGTTGGGCTACTCGTACTCCGTTACCGGTCAATTGCAAAAGAGCTTTAGCAACGGCATTTTTGCCAGTGTAGCTTATACCTATGCCGATTCGCGGTCGGTAAACGATGGTAGCTCGTCGGTAGCCTACTCCAACTGGAGCGCCCGCGCAGTATCGGGTGACCCGAACGAGAATGTACTGGGCTATTCGCAGTGGCTGACCCAGCATCGTGTTATTGCTTCACTCTCGTATCGCCACGAGTACCTCGACCACCTGGCTACTACTTTCTCGATGTTCTACGACGGTGAGCCTACCGGACGTTACTCCTATGTGTACAACGGTGACATGAACGGCGATAACGTATCCAACAATGACCTGATGTACATTCCGCGTACGCAGAGTGAGATTAACCTAGCGCAGATTTCAACTACTGTCAATGGCGGACCAGTTCTCTACACGGCTGCGCAACAGTGGACGGACTTGGATAAATTCATCAGCCAAGACCCTTACTTGAGCAAGCACCGCGGTGAGTATGCCCAGCGCAATGGTGCCTCATATCCGTGGCAGCACCGGGTAGACGTAAAGGTGATTCAGGATATTTTCACCAACATTGGTGAGAACCGCAACACCTTGCAATTCAGCGTCGACATTTTCAACATCGGTAATCTGCTGAATCGTAACTGGGGTGCTTTCCCGACTACGTTCAAGACCAACCCCTTGAACTACATAGGGTACAATGCCGCTAACCAGCCGATATTCTCCTACGGCTACTACACCAATCCTACGGCGGCAGCGCCTGCTGGTACTACCCTCACGGATAGTTTCCGCGCCAACACGGGTTCCATCTCGTCGCGCTGGCAGCTTCAGGTAGGTTTGCGCTACCTCTTCAACTAAGCGTAAGCTCAGTACGTCTACTTTTATGAAAGAGAGCCGGAAGTAATTCCGGCTCTCTTTTTTGTATTATATCTGCTTGACGTATCATTACAAGATAGTGCATATGGGTAAGAAATAGCTTATCCTAAAAACCAACTTATAAATGTAAATATATGATTTGCAGAGGTATATAATGTGGAACTCCAGGTTTTTGATAAGGGGTAGGGTAGTGTTTTAGCTTTATGAAGGTTGACTAAATATGACAGATTGCGGCCGGCATGTACCTTTGCATCATATCGGCATATGCGAGCCATTTCACTTTTTTCATTTTTATGAGAAATCTACATTTACGCCACTTTACACTGCTGGTGTTGCTGCTGTTCACGGCCCATTGGGGCTGGGGGCAGGGTGCCACCACTGCCGCACTTAGCGGGGTAATTACCGATGGTAAGGGTCAAGGACTACCGGGCGCTACGGTATTAGCCGTGCACACGCCCACTAACACGCAGTACGGGGTAGGCACCAACGCCGACGGCCGCTACAACATCCAGGGCATGCGTGTGGGTGGGCCTTACACGATAAAGGTGAGCTATGTGGGCTATCAGGATGTAACCAAGACGGACATCGTGCTAGCCTTGGGCGAAACGCTGCGCCTCGATGTGCCGCTCGATGCCTCAGCTACAGAGTTGGGCAACGTAGTAATTACGGGTCGCCCCGACCCGGTTATCAACGCTGGCCGCACGGGCGCTGAAACTAACATCAGCCGTGCTCAGATTAACCAGCTGCCTACGCTAAACCGCTCCTTACGCCTCAAGCCGGTGGTGGCAACAACCCCAACTCGTTTGGCGGCAATAACTATCGCTACAATAACATTACCATTGACGGCGCCGTCAACAACGACGTGTTTGGTCTGGGCAGCGGTACTCCTGGTAGCCAGGCAAACACGCAGCCTATTGCGCTCGATGCTATTGACCAGATACAGGTAGTGCTGGCGCCTTACGATGTTACGCTGGGCAGCTTTACGGGTGCCGGCGTAAACGCCGTTACGCGCTCGGGCTCTAACGATTTTTCGGCTTCCATCTACGGCTTCGGCCGTAACCAGAATTCGATTGGCAAGAGTGTGACCGAGCCGCGCACCAGGGCGGATAAGTTTTACAACTACCAAACTGGTTTTCGCATCGGTGGCCCTATCGTAAAAGATAAAATCTTCTTCTTTCTAAACGGCGAAATCGCTCGCGTAAACACGCCACTGGGCAACTTGCCCGGCACCAGCGACTCGCGCGCTGATACCTCAGTTATCCGCCAAATTCGCCAAATTTCCTTGAAGCCAACTGCCAATGGTGGGCTTTACGGAGGCTACGACCCTGGCACCGTCGGCGACATTACGCGCCTGACGCAGAGCAACAAGATTTTTGGGCGCTTGGACTTCAACCTCTCGGAAAACAACACGCTGACAATTCGTAACAACTTCATCAAGGCGTTTGACGACAACATCACCCGCACGGGTACTAGCGTGCGCTTCAGCAACAACGCCTACCGGTTCAGCAACCTTCAGAACAGTACGGTAGCCGAACTTAACAGCCGCTTTACGGGAGGATTTTCTAACAAGCTGATTCTGACCTATACGGCCATTCGCGACACGCGCGACGTAACCGGGGCTCCGGGCCCGGCCTATCAGGTTTCGGAAGGTGGTATTACCTACAGCTTAGGCCAGGAGCGTAGCTCCGTAGCCAACCAACTCGACCAAGACATTGCCGAGATTACCGACAACCTGACCAAGTCGTACGGCAAGCACACCTTCACCATCGGCACGCACAACGAGGGCTTCAAGTTCCGTAACCTGTTCCTCAACAACGGAGCTGGCTATTATACCTTCACTTCCCTGGCCAACTTTAGGGCTGGCCAAGCTAATCAGGTGCAGTCAAGCTATCCTACCGCCAACAACGGTGAGGCTAAATTCAAAGCCGCTCAGCTGGGTTTCTACGCCCAGGACGACTATACGCCCACCGAAAACCTGCGCCTGACCATCGGTATGCGCATTGACGTTCCGGTGTTTGCCGACAAGCCTGGCAACAATGAGGGGGTAGCAACCCAGTTTGGCAGCCAGTACCACACCAGCAACGTGCCCAACGGCCAGGTGCTGTACTCACCCCGCATTGGTTTTAACTGGGACGTGAACAACGACAGCAAAGTGCAGCTTCGCGGTGGCACGGGCGTCTTCACGGGCCGCGTACCATTTGTGTGGCTGTCGAACAGCTACACCAACAGCGGCCTGATTCAGGGCTCGGTAAACCAGACCGGTACGCCCGCCAACGGCACCACGCAGGCTTCGCCTACGCTGCCCGTGCAAATCGACCCGACTAAGATTGCAACTTCCTACAGCCAGGTGCTCACTTCCCAGATTAACCTGGTGAGCGACAACTTCAAGCTGCCACAGGTGTGGCGCTCGAACCTGGCGGTGGACTTCCGCCTGCCCGGCGATATCGTCGCTACGGTGGAGGCCATCTACTCGAAAACTCTCAACGACATTTACTACAAGGACCTAAACCTGGCGGCTCCTGTAGGCCGCTTGGCTGGCCCTGACCAGCGCCCCGTGTATGCTGCTACTACGGCCGCTCGCCGCATCAACCCTAACTACACCAACGTCTACCTGCTCGATAATACCAGCCAGGGCTATCGCTATAACGC
>CALMOO010000010.1 GCA_937871705.1 uncultured Hymenobacter sp. | reverse complement strand
CCACTAACCTGCCGCTTGCCGATTTGCTCGATGGCAAAGCCTTTATCGGCCACACGTTTGAGGGCCAGCCGCTG
Source organism: uncultured Hymenobacter sp. (assembly GCA_937871705.1). Lineage (GTDB taxonomy): Bacteria > Bacteroidota > Bacteroidia > Cytophagales > Hymenobacteraceae > Hymenobacter. The sequence goes on along the minus strand of CALMOO010000010.1, from coordinate 2,357 downwards.
GCGCCCGAGCACGGCGGCCCGGCGCGGCTGGTGGTGCCGCACCTCTATTTCTGGAAAAGCGCCAAGTGGATACAAGGCCTGCGCTTCGTGGCCCAGGATGAGCCCGGCTTCTGGGAGCGCGCCGGCTACAGCATGTACGGCGACCCCTGGAAAGAGCAGCGCTACGACACCGACGACGAAGACCTAGCCAGCAGCACCAGCATTCGGCTATGAGCAAACTCGACTGGCAACTCGGCACGGTGGTCAGCATCGTGCCCGAGACGCCGCACGTCAAGACCTTCACCCTGAAGCTGCCCCGCTGGACGCCCCACCTCGCCGGCCAGCACTACGACCTGCGCCTCACCGCCGAGGGTGGCTACCAGGCCGAGCGCAGCTACTCTGTGGCCTCGCCACCCGAGCAAGCTGGCGAAATCGCCCTCACCGTGGAGCTGGTCGATGAAGGCGAGGTATCGGGGTATCTGTTTGAAGGCGTGGGGGTAGGCGACGAGTTGGAGCTGCGCGGACCCATTGGCGGCTACTTTGTGTGGCGTGGGCTGCCTGGCTCGCCGCCGCTACTGCTGGTGGGTGGCGGCTCGGGCGTGGTACCGCTCATGGCTATGCTGCGCCACCGGCGGGGGATAGGGCTGCACACGCCGGCCGTGCTGCTCTTCAGCGTGCGCACGCCCGACGAGGTTATCTATGGGGCTGAGCTAGAGGCAATGGCGCAAGCCGACCCGACCTTCACGCTGCTACTCACCTACACCCGCCGGGCGCCGGCCGGCTGGGCCGGCTACCAGCGCCGCCTCGACGCGGCCATGCTGGCTGAGGTAGTGGGCCGCTTTGCCACGCCGCCGCAGTGCTTTGTGTGCGGGCCCACGGGCCTGGTCGAAAGCGCCGCCAACGGCTTGCAAGCCGCCGGGCTACCCCCCGAAGCTATTCTGACTGAGCGTTTTGGTCCGATGGGGGGGTAGGGCCGGCAGCGGGCTGCCAGGCCGCCGCTGCGGCATCGTAGAGCTGCTGCATGCGGGCTACATTGCTCGTGTCCAGGGGCTTCGAGAAATAGCCTTTTACCTCATCGTAATATTTCGACTTCTCAATATCGTCGGGGTGGATGGAGGAAGTGAGGATAAATACACACACTTTAGGGGCGAGCGCAAAGTCGGCTACCGCATCCAGAAACTCCCAGCCATCCATAAGCGGCATGTTCAGGTCCAGCAAAATCAGGTCGGGCACGTCGGCTTCGGCCTGTAGCGCGGCCCGCAGCTGGTCGTAGGCCTTGAGGCCGTTGACGTACTTCTGCACCTTGCCGCAGTGCAGGTCCTTTTTCAGAATCAGCTCTGTCACGATGGAAGTAATCGGGTCATCTTCTACAACGTAAGCCAGCTTAGGCGTTTTCATTGAAATATACTTTAAACGTTGAGCCACCTTCAACTTCGCTTTCTACGGCAATGCTGCCCGACATGGCCTCAATATGGTTTTTGGTGATAAACAAGCCTACGCCGCGCGCGTCTTCGTTTTCGTGAAACGTCTTGTACATGCCGAATAGCTTGGCCCGATTTTTCACCAAATCTATCCCGAGTCCATTGTCTTGCACCGTGAGCACCACAAAGCCCGGCTCCTGGTGCGCCCGCACCAAAATCTGGGCGGGCCGCTGCGGCGAGCGGTACTTAACGGCGTTGCTGAGCAAGTTGAGCAGAATACTGTCCAGGTAAGCCGGCACTACGTTCACGGTCAGGTCTGGGGGCACCTGCACGTCCACCGCGATGCCGTGCTGCCGCACCAGCACGCTCATGGTTTCCAAGGTTTTCGTTACTTCCTCGCGCAGCCGCCGGTGCTCTTTGGGCTTATTAAAGTTACTGTTAACGGTAACAATATCATTCAGATTCTCAATTGTTTCGGCCAGCTTCTCGGTGCTTGTTTGCAGCAGCTGCAAGAACAGGTCGCCCTGCTCCTTATTCTCGGCTTCGGCCAGCAGCTGCACCAGCGAAGTCAGGTTGGCTGAGTGCGAGCGGATGTTGTGCGAGATGATATAAGCAAAGTTTTGCAGCCGGATATTCTGCTGGCTGGTTACATCGAGCAGGGTCACGTCGTAGCCCACGCAGAGTATCTCCACTACCTCGCCCTGCGCGCCGCGGATACCCTTAAACTCCCAGTGGTTGGATTTTACGGTATTGTCGCTGTAGGGCTTGCGCAGGATTACCTGGTGCGGCATTTCGGGCTCGGCAAAGCACTGCATCACGACCGCGAGGCACTTCGGGTGGTCTTCCACCACAATGCTATCCAGCGACGAGGTACCGATAATCTTGCTATCGTAGCCGAACCGCTCGTAGAAAAAGTCGTTGACGTAGGTATAGTTGCCCAGTGGGTCGGTCTTGATG
>CALMOO010000009.1 GCA_937871705.1 uncultured Hymenobacter sp. | reverse complement strand
CACGGCCAGCAGCCACGTCCTCAACCTTTTTGGCAAAGACACTGCCGTGCGCTGCCCGCTCTGCAAATCAGCGCATACGCACTTGGTCAGCCAGTTCGGCTCCACGGCCTGCAAAGCGCTCTACCAGTGCGACGACTGCCGCGAGCCGTTCGATTACTTTAAATGCCACAGTTAAGCCGCCCCACCTCTGCGGGGGTGGGGCGGCTTTTAATTCCTTCTAAAATGTCCGACTCCTCTCTACTTTTCTCCATCGCCGACGGCGTTGCCACACTGACGCTCAATCGGCCTGCCGTATTTAATAGTGTCAACCGCGAGGTGGCGCTGGCTTTGCAGCAACGCCTGCGCGAGTGCCAGGCCGACGCCAGCATACGCGCCGTGCTGCTTACGGGCACGGGCCGCGCCTTTTGCGCGGGGCAGGATTTGGCTGAGATAACGGGCCCAAATGCTCCCGACGTGGCCGAGATTGTCGAGAAGCTTTACAACCCGCTCATCTTACAAATTCGTGAGTTAGAAAAGCCAGTAGTGGCCGCTGTCAACGGCGTGGCGGCGGGTGCGGGTGCCAATATTGCGCTGGCCTGCGACATTGTGGTGGCCAAGGAATCGGCTTCGTTTATTCAGGCTTTCAGCAAGATAGGCTTGGTGCCGGACAGTGGCGGCACGTACTTCCTACCCCGCCTTGTGGGCCTGCAGCGAGCCAGCGCGCTCATGCTGCTCGGCGACAAGGTCGGGGCCGCCGAAGCCGTGCAGATGGGCATGATTTATAAAGCCTTCGCCGATGAAGCGTTTGACCAGGAAGTGGCCAAGCTGGTGCGCAAGCTGGCCGCCCTGCCCACCAAAGGCCTGGCTTACACCAAGCAACTGCTCAACAGCTCGTTTGCCAACAACGTGGCGCAGCAGCTGCGTGCCGAGGGCGACTACCAGCTGCGCGCCGGCCAAACCGCTGACTACCGCGAGGGCGTAGCTGCCTTCCTCGGAAAACGTCAACCAACCTTCACTGGCCAATGATTATCGGCATTATCGGCAGCGGCGCGATGGGCGCGGGCATCGCGCAAGTGGTGGCTACGGCTGGCCACACGGTGCACCTGCTCGACCAAAACGCGGCGGCCCTCGAGCGTGCTGCTGCGGGCATCGCGGCCAACCTGCGCAAGCTGGTGGAAAAAGGCAAGCTAACCGCCGAAGCCGCCGACGCGGCCGTGGCCCAGCTACACCCAACTGCTGACATTCAGGCCTTTGCCGATTGTGGGCTGGTGCTCGAAGCCATCGTGGAAGACCTGGCCGTGAAGCAGCAGCTCTTCAAGCAAGTAGAGGGGGTAGTGGCGGCCGACTGCATTTTGGCAACCAATACCTCGTCGCTTTCCATTACGTCCATCGCGGCGGCTTGCCAGCGGCCCGAGCGATTTGTGGGCATCCACTTCTTCAACCCGGCGCCGCTGATGCAGCTGGTCGAGGTCATTGCGGCGGTGCAAACGCGGGCGGGGCTGGCGATGGAAATCAAGTTGCTGGTCGAAAGCTGGGGCAAGCGCCCGGTGCTGGCTCAGGATACGCCCGGCTTTTTTGTGAATCGCGTGGCGCGGCCGTTTTACGGCGAGGCCATTCGCATTCTGGAGGTAGTCATTGCCGATATGGCCACCATCGACTGCGCCACTACCGAGCTGG
>CALMOO010000008.1 GCA_937871705.1 uncultured Hymenobacter sp. | reverse complement strand
CAAGTTGCTGAGGCCCTGCCGATGTACCGAGTCGAGGCGCACCACCAAGTCGTAGCGGCGCTCGCCTTCGTACACCTGCCCCGCCACGTCGCCCGCAAATGACGAGCGCAGTAGCGTATTCAAATCGCTCACCTTCAAGCCATACTGCGCCAGCTTCTGGCGGTCGTACGTCACGCGAAGCTGGGGTAGGGCCGCAATTTGCTCCACTTTCAAATCCCCTACCCCTGCCAGCGGACGGATAAGCGCGGCGGCCTCGTTGGCTTTCTCGAACAATATGCCCAAGTCGTCGCCGTAAATCTTGATGCTCACGTCCGATTTCACGCCCGAAATCAGCTCGTTAAATCGCATCTGGATGGGCTGCTGAAACTCCATTGACACGCCCGGCACGCCGGCCAGGGCGGCCTGCATCTTGTCAGCCAGTTCCTCGCGAGAGCCGGCCGAGGTCCACTGGCTGCGGTCTTTGAGAATCACCATCTGGTCGGAGTCCTCGAACGACATGGGGTCGGTCGGAATCTCGGACGTGCCGCTCTTGCCCACTATCTGCTCGATTTCGGGGAAGTGGCGCAGCAAAATCTGCTGCACGCGGGTGGTGGTAGCCACGGCCTGGCTCAACGACGAGCCCGGTGCCAGCGTCACGTTCACGGCAAAGTCGCCCTCATCGAGCTGCGGAATAAACTCGCCGCCCAGCCCCGAAAAGATAAAGCCCGCCAGCACCAGCAGCGCTACCGCCGCGCCCAGCACTACGAACTTGGCCCCCAGCGCCCAGCGAATAACGGGGTCATAGCCGCGGTGCAGAAACATCATAATGCGGTCGGCCCAGGTACCTTCCTCCTTAATGTCTTTGCGCAGCGCCCAGGCCGTAACGGCCGGCACATACGTGAGGCACAGCAGCATAGCTCCCACAATGGCGAAGCTCACCGTGAGTGCCATCGGCCGAAACATCTTGCCCTCGATGCCGGTGAGCGACAAGATGGGCAGGTACACGATGAGGATGATGAGCTGCCCAAACAGGGCCGACGACATGAGGCGCGTGGCGGCGGCCTCGGTAATGTCGTCCATGGTTTCGTGGGCGGCCGCCGCACGTTGGTGCACCAAATGGAAGATGACGGCCTCCACGATAATCACCGCGCCGTCGACTATCAGCCCAAAGTCTAACGCGCCGAGGCTCATCAGGTTAGCCGACACGCCGAAGAGGCGCATCATGCCCAGTGCAAACAACATGCAGAGCGGAATCATGGTGGCCACCACCAACCCGGCGCGCCAGTTGCCGAGCAGCAGCAAGAGCACCAGCAGCACGATTACGCCGCCTTCCACCAGGTTGTGCTCCACGGTGGCAATGGCTTTGTCGATGAGCTTGGTGCGGTCGAGAAACGGTGTGATAACTACGCCGGGGGGTAGGGTTTGCTGAATTTCGGCCACCCGCGCCTTCACCTGCTTGATAGTTTCTTCGGAGCTAGCGCCCTTGAGCATGAGTACGATGCCGCCCACGGTTTCGCCCTGGCCGTTGCGCGTCATGGCGCCGTAGCGCACGGCGTGGCCAAAGCGCACGGTGGCCACGTCGCGCACCAGCAGCGGCACGCCAGCGGCCACCTGCTTGATAACGGTGGCGCCCAGGTCGGCCAGCGAACCGGCCCTACCCTCCCCCCGAATGAAGTAGGCGTTGGAGCCGCGCTCCAGGTACGAGCCGCCGGTATTGGCATTGTTGTCCTGCAAGGCCTGGTAAAGCTCGGCCATCGTCACATTGTTGGCAGCCAGGCGGTTGGGGTCAACGGCCACCTCATACTGCCGCACGTACCCGCCGAAGCTGCTCACGTCGACTACCCCCGGCACGCCGGCCAGGCGGCGCTTCACGAGCCAGTCTTGCACGTCGCGCAGCTTGGCCAGCGAGAATTGCTTTTCGTGGCCGGGCAGCACGCGCAGGCTATACTGGTAAATTTCGCCGAGCCCGGTGGTAATGGGCGCCATCGTGGGCGTGCCGGCCCCGGCCACCAGGTCGGCCTGGGCAATGGTGAGCTTTTCAGCCACCAGCTGCCGCGTGCGGTAGGTGTCGATATTATCCGGGAAGACCACCGTAATCACCGACAGCCCAAAGCGCGAGATGGAGCGAATTTCGGTCACACCCGGCACGGTGCGCAGCTGCAGTTCGAGCGGCACCGTCAGGAGCTGCTCGACTTCCTGTGCCGCCAGGGCCGGGCTTTGGGTGATAACCTGAACCTGGTTATTGGTGACGTCGGGAATGGCATCGAGCGGCAGGTGCGCCGCCGAAAACCCACCCCAACCTATCAGCCCCAGCAGCAGCAGGGCCACCAGGAGCTTGTTGCGGACGCTGGCCGCAATGATTTTAAGAAGCATGAAACTAGCGGAATGTGGCTTCTGAGAGCGGGAGCTACTTGCGCTCAGCTATGCCCAAAGTGCCTCAGCACCAGGCCCTACCCCCTCAAAAAAACCAGATATACCAAAACGGGCTACCTAACCCAGCCTAAGGCCCCACGTGGTGCGGCCGGCCAGCAACATGAACTACAAAGTTCGCGCTACTAACCTTGCACACTACCCCCAGGGGCGTCGGAGAGCTAGGCTCGCGGGGGCTGCAGCAGCGCCGCTTCGGGTCCGTCTTGGTACAGGGCACTTTCGGCCGGGCGATAAAGCCGGCACAAGCGTGGGGTTTGCTGGCTCGCGGGCAAAGCTGCGGTAGCAAGCAGCATGAAAAAGCCGCCACTGCCTGCGTGGCGGCCGTGCAGGGGTAGGCCCTGGTGGTCGTGCTGGTGCTGAGTTGAAAACGTGCAGCCAAAGTGCTCTTTGGTGCCCGCGCCGTAGTGCTCGGCCAAAAACTCGGCCAGCGACAGGCCGCCGCCCGCCGCCGAATGGTGAAAGCGGTAGTGCTCCAGCAGCTGGGGCAGCTTGCTTAGCTCCGCCAGGTCATTCTGCGGAACGAAGCTGCCGACCAGCATCAGGCAAGCGAGGAAAAAGGCGACTACCGATTTCATATCTGCCCAAAAACGCGGGAGCTACGTGAATGTTCACGAATTTTCAGTGAATAGTAAAATTCAGAGTAATTCTAAACAGCAGCGTTAACGAGAAAAGGCCAAACATTTGCCGGCCAGACGTATTCTTGGCTCATCATGCGTCTACTTCCGCTCTTCCCGCTCAATTTGGTGGCCTTCCCAGGCGAGAAACTCAACCTGCACATTTTTGAGCCGCGCTACCGCGAGTTGGTGCGCGACTGCTTCACCGAAGGCCTCACATTCGGTATTCCGCCTTTTCTCGACAATGCCGTGCAGGAGCTGGGCACCGAGATGCGATTGCTAACCGTAGAAAAAACGCACGCGGGCGGCGAAATGGACATTCGCACCGAAGCCGTTGGTATTTTTCGGGTGCGGCAGTTTTTTCGGCAGGCGCCCGGCAAGCTCTACGCAGCCGGCCAAATCGACGACATCGTGCAAGATGAGGAAGCCGACCCAGCGTTGCGCCAAATTATAGCCGGGCAGGTACGCCAGCTCTACGAGGCGCTGGGCCTGCGCAAACTGCTTTTACAGCTAGACCCCAACTTTAAAATATTCGACGTAGCCCACCACATTGGCCTCAGCACCGAGCAAGAGTACCAACTTTTGGGTACTACCGCCGAGCAGGAGCGCCAGGAAATGGTGCGCGAGCACCTCGAGCGCCTGCTACCCGCCGTGCTCGAAGCCGAGCGCCTCAAGGAGCGCGTGCGCCAAAACGGGCACTTCAAGCACTTGCAGCCACCACAGTTTTAAGGGGCACGCCTGTTCTTGCGCTTGCAAGGACAGGCGTGCCCTACCCCCCTCTATGGCTTCAGGCCAGCCGGCACACCCTGCGGGTAAATCTGCTGAATATCTTTTTGCAGCTCCTCGATGCGGTTGCCTGGGTTGGGGTGGGTGCTTAGAAATTCGGGCGGGTTTTGGCCGCCGGCCTCGCGCTCCAGGGTCTGCATCACGCCTATCATGGCGTGGGGGTCGTAGCCGGCCTGGGGCGTGAATTTAACGGCGAATTTGTCGGCTTCCAGCTCGTCGTTGCGGCTAAAGCGCAGGGTCACGAGCTTGGCAATCATGGCGGCGGCAGCAGCGCGGGCGATGCCGCTGGCTGGGTGGTCGGGGTCGTAGGCCGCAATGGCAGCGGCACCAGTCAGGCCCTGCGTGAGCTGGCTCTGGGCTACCTGCTCGGCCGAGTGCCGGGCCACCACGTGCCCCACCTCATGGGCCAGTACGCCAGCTAGTTGTGCTTCCGAAGTCAGGTTCTTGAGCAAGCCCTGCGTGATGAATACCTGCCCGCCAGGTAGGGCAAAGGCGTTAATGGTGTTGTCGTCGGCCAGCAAGTGAAATTGGTAGCGGTAAGTCGTTTTTTGGTCGAGGCCATTGGCTTGCACCACGCGTTGGCCCACCTGCTGCACAGCAGCAGTGGCGCGCTGGTCAGGGCTTTCGCCCCCATATTGAGCTTCCATTTGGGGCGCAGCTTGCAAGCCCAGAGCAATTTCCTGGTCAGCCGTCATGTTGACGTGCTGCTTTTCGCCGGTAACCGGGTTGGTACTCGTGTTAAAAAAATAGCCCAGCAGCGTAACCGCCACCACCACAAGAGCTAATAAAAAGCGCAGATTTATCCGCATCGGGAGGAAATAAGAAGGTAAAAAGCAGCAAAGCCGCCAAGTTCCTTCAACGAACAAGCTCAAGCTAGGTTCGGGCTAGCCGCCGCTCTCCTTCCTTCGTACCTAACCTTTGGCGGGCCGCAAACCCTACCCCCCTCTGCTGAGTTTTACTTGTCTATATGCCGCATTACCGATTTCTTTTGCCGCTAGCGGCTGCCTTGCTTGCCGGCTGTGGCCACGCCCTCCGCGAAGTACCAGGGTTTCAAGCTGCCGCCTGGCGCGCCGACCCCTACGGCTGCCAGGGCCAACGCGCTAAGTTGCTGGCACCACTATTGGCGGCTCGCACGCAGCTCTACGA
>CALMOO010000007.1 GCA_937871705.1 uncultured Hymenobacter sp. | reverse complement strand
ATGCGGCGGTGCACCGAAGCCAGGTCGATGCTGGCGTTGAGCAGCTCCGCAATGATAAGGTGCACGTTGCGCGAGGTGCTGGGGTGTCGAAACGAGCCCGTATCCGTCATAATGCCCGCATACAGCGCCTCGCCCATGCCTTGGTCGATAAGTTGCTGGTCGCCCAGGTCGCGAATAATCTCAAAGATTATTTCGGCCGTAGCTGCTGCTTTCGGATTTGAAAAGCTGAGGTCGGCAAAGTCTTCGGGGCGGTGGTCGATGAGCACCTTGGTACCGCTGGCCTGGCGCACATACTCGCCCAATTCGTTGATGCGGCCTAAGCAGTTAAAGTCCAGGCAAAAAATAACTTCGGCCCGGTTAACGAGGTCACGCACCTGCCGGTCGTTCTGGCGCGGCTCGTACACTACTACCTCCTCATTGCCCTGCATCCAGTTCAGGAAGGCGGGGTAGTCGGAAGGCGTAACTACCGTTACGGAGTGGCCCTTCTTTTTAAGATAGTTTGCCCAAGCCAGCGAAGAGCCCAGCGCATCCGCGTCGGGCTTGTGGTGGGTGGTAATAAACACCTGCTTGGGCTGCGCCAGCAAGGCCTGTAGTTCCGAAACGGGAGTGGACATTGACTAGGTGAATGGCCTGCGAATGCGAAAAAAAGCTAATTAAACTTACGCAGAGCAAATGGGCCGACAAAGGTCGGTAAGAATTAGGTTTCAACAAGCAAAGCACTTGGTAAGGTTCGGCCACAACTGAATAAGCAACTGGCGCTGGGCTACCTTTGCGCCCCCAAACCTATTTCCCCACACTACCCCCCAATGGCAACCAACCGCACCTTCACGATGATTAAGCCCGACGCCGTGGCCGAAAACCACATCGGTGGCATCCTGAGTATGATTGAGCAAGGCGGCTTCCGTATCGTGGAGCTTCAGAAAGTGAGCCTGACGCCCGAGCGCGCCGGCGAGTTCTACGCCGTGCACAAAGAGCGTCCGTTCTACAACGACCTCGTGAAGTACATGTCGAGCGGCCCCATCGTGGCAGCTATTCTCGAAAAAGATAACGCCGTGGCCGACTTCCGCACCCTCATCGGCGCCACCAACCCGGCCAACGCCGAAGAAGGAACCATCCGTAAAAAGTACGCTAAGAACATCGAAGCCAATGCCGTGCACGGCTCCGACTCTGATGAGAATGCCCAAGTGGAAGGTCAGTTTTTCTTCGGCAAGTAATCCGCGGACTCGGTCGTGCTCCGCATGACCAAAAACACAAAAAAGCTGCTCTGCATCGCGCAGAGCGGCTTTTTATTTGTGCTTAAATCAGACTATTTTTATACCAATTATGTATTGTCGTGCTTAATTATCAACGGCCAAAGCCAATACGGCCTGGCCCTTTCGACTCGCTCACGAAGGTAGCTTCTTCGCGATTGTAGATGTCAGCCAGCGTCATAGCTTCGGTTACGGGCGTCGCTTGGCCAAGCGACGTGGCCAGCACTTGCGCTTTGGGCTGCGCCAGCGCCCCGAAGGCGTAGGAGGCAATGAGCCGGCCCTTGCGCAGCAGCGCCTTGTCGATGCGCGCCAGGTCGGCGTTGAAGGTACAAATTATCTGAATATGGAACCCATCGGAAAGCAGCCCGTCGCTCAGGTTCAATAGGTTGCTAACTGCGTTGCTACCCGTAGCGTCGCGCTTGGTGAGCAGCTCCTCCGCATCCTCAACTAGCAGGATGGAGTTGGTATTGTCATGCAGCAGGTTGATAAATTCGGGGTCGGCGATGCGCAGTGCTAAGTTGGGCGGAATGAACAGCTTCGGCTTATCGGTAAGGCTGCACAGGTGGCGGATGTAGCTGGTTTTGCCGGTGCCGGGTGGCCCGTGCAGGATAACGAGGCCTTTATCGTCGGGCTTTTGCAGGCGCTTTACAATGGCCTCGTGCACGGGCAGCAAGTCGTCGTTGTAGTTAGTAGCGAGGTCGAGCGCCGGAATTTTGAGGGGTAGGGGCGAGAAGGCCAGGTCGCTCCCCATCATGCGGAGCACTTGAATACGCTGCCGCTCTACCTGCCCACTTTCCAGATAGGTCTTTAGTAAGGCCCGTAGGTTAGCCAGTACAAAGGCATCAGTCGCCGACGAATAGTATAAACTAGCGCTTTGGTCGCCATAGCTGCTGGCAATGCTAAACGACAGCAGCGTGTGAGGAGCCGGCGATAAGGCATAGAACTGCCACTCGGGGGCTTTATCCATTTCTTCGATAAAGATTGACCGAGTAACCGTAATCTGTTCTATGTCATAGGTAGCAGCGAGGTCGTCTATTACAGCTTGACGGGACTCAGCCGTGACTAATTGATATATCTCGCGGCGCGGAAGCTCGCCAAATACTGCGTAGAACCAGCTGGTTGGCTGGAACATGCCTTGCGAACTAAAGCTGACAGAAAGGTCAGAAGTAGCCGCTGGGAGCGGGGTAGGCATCATAGGTAAGTACTAAAACAGGCTCTCTACTAAGCTAAGCAGCCAGCGCCGGCTCAGAATATTCGTTCTCCACCTTCTGCGGCTCGTGCTTGTGCTTGAAAATGAACACAAATAACACCGCAATCACCAGCGCGTAGGCCGCGAAGGCCAGCCAGATGCCGTGCCAGTCCTTGTTGCCAGTGGCATCGGTAAAGTAATTTTGGATGACGATGCCGCTTATCGAGCTGCCCAGCACGGCTCCGAAGCCGTTGGTCATCATCATAAACAGGCCCTGCGCGCTCGCCCGGATGCTCGGCTGGGTTTGAGTTTCGACAAACAGCGAGCCCGAAATATTGAAGAAATCGAAGGCCATGCCGTACACGATGCACGACATGATAACCATCCACAGGCCGCTACCAGGGTTGCCGTAGGCAAACAGGCCGAAGCGCAGCACCCACGCCACCATGCTAAACAGCATCACTTGCTTGATGCCAAAGCGCTTGAGAAAGAAGGGGATGGCCAAAATAAAAAGCGTTTCCGAAATCTGCGAAATCGACATGATGAAGGCCGGGTGCTGCACGGTCAGCGTGTCGCGGTAAGCTGGTATTTTATCGAAGTCATGCAAAAAGGTGTCGCCGTAGGCATTGGTGAGCTGCAAGGCGGCCCCGAGCAGCAGCGCAAAAGCGAAGAAGGTGGCCAGCTTACGGTCGCGCAGCAAGGCAAATGACTTTAGGCCCAGCGCATCGACTAGCGAGCGGCTCGGCATGCCTTTGGAAGGCGGCGGGCACTTGGGCAGCGTAAAAGAATACACACCCAGCAGCAGCGCAGCCCCGGCGGCTACGTAAAACTGATTGGCCGACTTCTCGAAACCCAGAAACGTGACGGTCCACATGGCCGCAATGAAGCCGATGGTGCCCCAAACCCGAATAGGGGGGTAGTCCTTCACCACATCAAAGCCTCGGTTCTTCAACACGGAGTACGACACGGCAATGGACAGCGCCAGCGTGGGCATGTAAAAAACCATGTTCAGCAGTATCACCCAGAAGAACACGCCGGGGTCAGTCACGAAAGGAATAGTACAAAGTACTACCCCCCCCAGCAGGTGCAGCACCCCGTAAAGCTTTTCGGCATTCACCCACTTATCGGCCACAATGCCCATGAGCGAGGGCATGAAAATGGAGGCGATGCCCATAGTTGAAAAAATGGCCCCGAACTGCGCGCCCGACCACTGCTTGGTCTGAAACCAATATGCACCAATCGTAATCAGCCAGGCCCCCCAGATAAAAAATTGGAGGAAGCTCAGAATCGTCAAACGCAGCTTGATACTCATGCAGGCGTGGCTTTAAAGTTCGGTAATGGGGCTTTTGCGCCTAAAGTTACATTACTTTTTGTCGGCGCGAAGCTGGCATCTCACTAGCAAGATGATAATGGCTAGCCACTACTTAATCTTGGCTGAGTAACAAAAAAGCCCTCCTGCGAAAGGCAGAAGGGCTTAGCGTTAGGCAGATTTGCTAACGCTGGTATTATTAAGCAGCGGCGTAGCGCTTGTTCACCTCTTCCCAATTAATGAGGTTGAAGAAGGCGGCGATGTAGTCGGGGCGGCGGTTTTGATATTTGAGGTAGTAGGCGTGCTCCCACACGTCGAGGCCCAGAATAGGGGTGCCCTTGCAGCCGCTGTCGGGCATGAGCGGGTTGTCCTGGTTCGGGGTCGAGCAGATTTGCAGCGAGCCATCGGCCTGCTTGCACAGCCACGCCCAGCCCGAGCCAAAGCGCGTGGTAGCCGCTTTCGTAAAATCTTCCTTAAACTTATCGAACGAGCCAAAAGCCTCCGTGATTTTAGTGGCTACTTCACCCGTGGGCTGGCCACCGCCATTGGGGCTCAGGATGTTCCACCACAGCGAGTGGTTCCAGTGGCCACCGCCGTTGTTACGGATGGCAGGGGTAGCCTTGGCAATGTTGTGCAGGATTTCTTCGAGGCTCTGGTTCTCAAACTCGGTGCCCGCAATGGCGGCGTTGAGGTTGGTCACGTAGGCCTGGTGGTGCTTGGTATGGTGGATTTCCTGCGTCTGGGCATCAAACGTGGGTTCGAGCGCATCGTAGGGGTAGGGCAGCTTGGGCAGTTCAAAAGCCATAATAGTAGGTGTTTAGAAAGTGGGAAACGGTAGGTAAGTAACCAGCCGCTACCCGCCCCGGTTTGAGGCGGCCGCTCAAAAGTAGATTATTTCCGCTTGGTATAGAAGAAATCGTGCATCAGGGCCGCGCACTCGTGAGCCAGCACGCCACTACGCACCTGCGTGCGGGGGTGCAGTAGCCCGTGGCCGTGCCTTCGGAAGCCTGCCTTGGGCTCGTCGGCGCCGTAAACTAGCTCTCGCACTTGTGCCCAGGCGCTGGCGCCGGCGCACATCACGCAGGGCTCTACTGTCACGTACAAGATGCAGGCCGACAAATATTTATTGCCCACAAAATTGGCTGCTGCCGACAAGGCCAGCATCTCGGCGTGGGCCGTCACGTCGCGCAGGCGCTCGGTTTGGTTGTGGCCCCGACCAATAATGGTTTTGTCCAGCACCACCACGGCTCCGATGGGTACTTCGCCTTCGGCTAGTGCCTGCCGAGCTTCGGCCAGCGCCTGCTGCATAAAGTACTCGTCGGAGAGCATAAGCTTATTTTAGGCTGATATCACCAAGCGCTGCCTGCGCCACCGGCCGCCACTGCGCTTGCTCCTCGGCCGGCGCCGAAAAAGAGAAAATATACAGCTGCTCGCCCTGTACGGTATACTGAATAAACTCGTATTTCCTGAGTGTGGCGAGTTGGTTGGCGCGGCGGTTGTCGGCCAGGGTCGACACAAATTCTAGCGCTACAAATTCGCGGCCGTTCACCTTGCGTACCTCCTGCGTCAGAAACTCTACTTTGGTATACAGCCGCTGCACGCTGGCTTTGTACATGGCTAGCAATACGTTATAATCGGGCCCAAACATGGTGGGCCGCACGGCCACGCTGTAGTCGGCTCGCCCGCTCGGGCTGGTGTACACGGCCAGCGGCTTGCGCGGCGACGGAAACTTGACCGCAATGCCCTCGTCGGGCAGCGGCGTAAAACCCTGTGGCACACCTACCGAGAGGCCAGGTGCCACCTTCATCGTCGTGAGCTTGGGCTTGGGGCCAAAGCTGGTGAGGGCGAGCAACGAGCAGAGCAAAGCGAAAATCTTCATTGCGGCAAAAGTAGGGGGTAGGGAATCCAAGCTGGGCGTGTAATAAGAAAGAACGTCATGCTGAGCAACGTGAAGCATCTCGCAGGCAGCAGTAAACTCAATAATCAAAAGTTACTACCCCCACAAAATGCTTCGCTTTGCTCAGCACGACGTTCTTCCATCCAATACCACTTACTGCCGCGCAGTGGGGTACTTGATGCGCACCTTTTTCCAGTACACGTAATTGCCGGTTTTCGCTTCTACCAGGTAAGTGCCAGCCGAAATGTGCCCCAGGTCTACTGGCTCGCCAGTATTGTTCTGCGGGTCAAGCTCCTGTTGGTATATGACCTTGTTTTTGTAGTCCGTCATCACGAGCGTGCCCGGCTTTGTAAACTGCTGCGTGAAGCTGAGCATCACGCTGTTAGAATTGGGCTTGGGGAAAATATCGATACCTGATAGTGTTTCTACCCGCTTAATCGGGCCATCGAGCGTTACGGCTGGCGCCTGGCCTTTGGTTTTAATCTCGGCACCATCCTCGTACTTATTTTTAGTCTTAACTTTTGTTTGGGCCTGGGCCGCGCCGGCCGTCAGCAAAGCGGCCGCTAGGGCCAGCGAGGGAAGAAGTTTCATGTGTGAAAAAGTAGATAAAGCAGGCGAAGAAACGCCAGCTTTATTTTCTAATACACACTCCGTACCAAACTGCCTGCCGACTATTTTGGCGGCCTTTGCCGCTTAGCCTTTAAACGAGCGTTATTTTCGTCCCAGAAAATCCTAAGAGCCTCGCTTAGCTAGCAGTCCTTCAATCCAAAAGCTAGCGACTAGCAACTAGCCGCTGGTTTCCCTTCTGAAGGGGGGTAGGCCAGCTAGCGACGGCGGGCTACCCCCTCATTATGCTCAGAACGCACACCAACGGCGAACTTCGCCAAGAACACGTCGGCCAAACCGTTACACTAGTGGGCTGGGTGCAGCGCACCCGCGACAAAGGCGGCATCCTCTGGATTGACCTGCGCGACCGTTACGGCATCACGCAGCTGGCCCTCGAAGAGGGGGTAGAAAGCGACCAAGTGCGCGAAACTGCCCGCACACTGGGCCGCGAGTTCGTCATCAGCGTTACCGGCAAAGTGGCCGAGCGCTACTCTAAAAACGCGCATATTCCTACCGGAGCCATCGAGATTCGGGTCGAGAAGCTGGAAATTCTGAATCCCGCGAAGCTGCCGCCCTTC
>CALMOO010000006.1 GCA_937871705.1 uncultured Hymenobacter sp. | reverse complement strand
GCCTTACCCCTACGGGCCGGGCAAAGAGTTGCTGTCTGGCGCGGCCGTGGCCAAAAGCCAAGTGCTGCAATTAGCGCCCTGGGGCGTACAGATTGTGGCCGAAAAATAAGCGCCTACCCCCTCGCCAATGGCTTAAACACCTTCCACTACTTAGCAATTAGCAAGATGAAAAACCGTACGTTGACTACGGCCCGGGTGGCGCGCCGCGCCAGCCCGATTGTGGGAACGCTAGTGGGGCTGCTGGCCGGCGCACTCACCGCTTCGGCCCAAACCAACGCCCTACCCCAGCTGGGCAAGGCCAGCCTGAAGGAAGTGCTGGCGGCCCTTACGCCGGAGGAGAAGGTGAAGCTGGTAGTAGGCATGGGCTTCTACCCGTCGGGCTTTCCGGCCGGGATGCTGCCGCCTGGCGACCCCGGCGACGACAAAGTGCCGCAGCGCGTGCCCGGCGCGGCGGGCCGCACGCACGCCGTGGCCCGGCTGGGCATTCCATCGCTCACGCTCTCGGATGGGCCGGCGGGGGTGCGGATTGATGCTATTCGGAACGGCGACAGCACGAAGACGTACTACGCCACGGCCTTTCCGGTGTCGACGCTGCTGGCTTCGAGCTGGGACACGACCCTGGTGCGCCGGGTGGGGGTAGCGTTTGGAAGCGAGGTACGCGATTTCGGCATCGACGTGCTGCTGGCGCCGGGCATGAATATTCACCGCAATCCGCTGGGCGGGCGCAACTTCGAGTACTACTCCGAAGACCCCGTGGTGGCGGGCAGCATGGCGGCGGCCATCGTGAACGGGATAGAATCGAACGGGGTGGGCACGTCCATCAAGCACTTTGCGGTGAACAACCAGGAGTTTAACCGCATGCAGCTCAACTCGCACGTGAGCGAGCGGGCGCTGCGCGAAATTTACTTGAAGGGCTTTCAGCTGGCCGTGCAGCGCGCGCAGCCCTGGACGGTGATGTCGTCGTACAACCTGGTGAATGGTACCTACACCTCCCAAAGCTCCGACCTGCTGACGACGCTGCTGCGCGACGAGTGGGGTTTTAAAGGCCTAGTAATGACCGACTGGTACGGTGGCAAAGATGCGGTGGCCCAGCTCAAAGCCGGCAACGACTTGCTGATGCCCGGCCGGGCTGACCAGACGCAGGCCATTCTGGCGGCGCTGAAAAGCGGCGCGCTCACGACGGCGCAGCTCGACCGCAATGCCACCCGCGTGCTGGAACTGGTGCTGAAATCGCCCACGTTTAAAGGCGTGAAGTTCACGAGCCAACCCGCGCTGAAAGCCAACGCGGCCGTGGCCCGGCAGGCGGCGGCCGAAAGCATGGTGCTGCTGCGCAACGAGGGCAAAACCCTGCCCCTACCCCCAGCCCAGTCGGTGGCCCTGTTTGGCAACACTTCCTACAACCTGATTGCGGGCGGCACGGGCAGCGGCGACGTAAACCGCGCTTACACCGTGTCATTGGCTCAGGGCTTGGCCACTGCCGGCCATCCGGTGCAAGCGGCACTTAGCCAGGCCTATGCGCAGTACATACGAGCCGAAAAAGCTAAACTGCCTAAGCAGAAAGGCCTGCTAGACCCGGCGCCGGTTATCGCCGAGATGCCGCTGGAGGCGGCACTGCTGCAACAGCAGGCGCAGGCGGCCAAGGTAGCCATTATCACACTGGGTCGCAGCGCCGGCGAGGGTGGCGACCGCAAAGTGACGGACGATTTTGACCTTACGGCGGCCGAGCAAACTTTGCTCAAGCAAGTGAGCACGGCCTTCCACACCCAGGGCAAGAAGGTGGTGGTAGTGCTCAATGTAGGCGGCGTGGTGGAAGTGGCCAGCTGGCGCAACCAAGCCGATGCCATTTTGCTGGCTTGGCAGCCGGGCCAGGAGGGCGGTAACGCCCTGGCCGACGTGCTGGGCGGCCAAGTGAACCCCTCGGGCAAGCTGGCCACCACGTTTCCAATGGCTTATAAGGATGTGCCTTACGCCAGCGAGTTTCCGGGCAAGCTGCTGTCGGGTGGCACCAGCAATGGCAATCCCCTTATGGGCCAGCCTTCCGAAAACACCTATTCCGAGGGCATTTACGTGGGCTAC
>CALMOO010000005.1 GCA_937871705.1 uncultured Hymenobacter sp. | reverse complement strand
CCGGCCAGCGCAAGCAGGAGTTTGACATTTACCGCATTCCGGCCGGCGGCGGCAAGGAAGTGTGCCTCACCACCGCCACCGGCCTCGACGACGGCCCCGAGTACACCCCCGATGGCAAGTACATCTACTTCAACTCCAACCGCACCGGCACCATGCAGCTTTGGCGCATGAAGGCCGACGGCAGCCAGCAGGAATCGGTTACAAAAGGCGATTACCAGGACTGGTTTCCGCACATTTCGCCCGATGGCAAGTGGATAGCCTTCATTTCGTTTCTGAAAGACGAAGTACCCGCCACCGACCATCCCTTCTACAAGCACGTCTACCTGCGCCTACTGCCCATTGCGGGCGGCGAGCCCAAAATAATTGCCTATGTATATGGCGGCCAAGGCACCATGAACACGCCTTCCTGGTCGCCCGACAGCAAGCACATCGCCTTTATCAGCAATAGCGCCAGCGCGGCTCAGTGAGCAAAGTACTGGGCGTATTCGGCCGGCATGGCCTCAATGGGCTTTATCATAATGCCCTTGTAGAACACTTCGGCTGCCTCGCTTTGCAGCTGAATTTTGCCGTGGGTTAGCGGCTGGCGCTGCCCATCTTTCACGTAGCCAGAGTTCGCCACGGCCATCACCACATGGCCATTCACGAGGTGAATGCTTTGGCCATTAACGCTGATTAATTCCAACTCAGTCCACTGGCCGCTGGGAGACTCGTAGTTGGCAGCCGCTTTGCAAAATCCTGGGCCGCCGTGGCCCAAGGTTACGGGGGTAGCAGTAGGGCTGAATTTTAGCGTGTCGCCCACGGCGCTGCGCTGCGCCCGGATATCGGCCGTAGAGTTGGCGATGCACCAGAAGTCGCCCATCGCATTTCCCTTTTGGTACTCTGATACTTGAAACTCCTGCGCCAGCATCCAGCTATGCCAGTAGTCAACGCTGCATTCGCCCTGGCTGTTGTAGAGAATACCGCTGTCGAGGGGTTCGTTGAGGCGCGGCACCCACTTCTTGCTACCCCACTTCACCTTCAGCTTCAGGTCGTAATTCTTGAAGTCCTGCTTGGTGAACACGCAGCCGTATATCTCACCGCTGATGCGCAGCACGGGCTCGCCATCCTGCGTTATTACCGAAAATACATTGGCCTCATTCTTATCGTAGCCAATCGGCGCAATTGGCTTGCCTTGAGCATCGGTGGGCACCTGGCCTTTGTAGCCAAGCTGGTGCCGGTAGCTCTCAAAATTGCGCCATTTGCTCATTTTTTGGTCCAGCAGCGGCTCCCAGCCCTTGGGCGTGGGCGGGGCAAATGAGGCAGTAGTGGCAAGCAGGGCGGCACCAAACGCCAGGGTAGGCAGTCGTTTCATAAAGGGAGGGGAGTAGGAAGTAAGAGGCCGAAGCTACGCACGGCTGGGCTAATTGCGCTAATCGCCTATATTGCTGCACATTTCCCATCCAAACTTCCTAAACGCCATGATTTCACGTAGAAACTTTCTAACTTCGGCCGCGCTCGTTACAGCTGGCGTACTGGTAGCCCCTAGCCTGCTCGCTTATAACAAGCGCTACATTGGCTTGCAGCTCTATACCGTACGCGACGCGATGGCCAAGGACCCGGCCGGTACGCTGGCCCAGCTGGCCAAAATTGGCTACAACTCGGTGGAGGGCGCTACCTACACCGGTAGCCAGCAATTTTATGGCATGACGCCGAAGGCGTTTGCCGCGCTCCTGGCCCAAAACGGCATGATTATGCCCAGCAGCCACTATCGGCTGGGTGAGGAGCAAACCAACGGCGCGCCGGTGCTCGGCACCATGCTTCACGAGTGGGACCGCGCCGTGGACGATGCCGCCGCCGCGGGCGCCAAATACATGGTGTGCTCTTACCTCTCGGAAGCCGAGCGCGGCAACATCGACCACTACAAGTACGTGGCCGACCAACTCAACAAAGCCGGCGAACGGGTCAAAAAAGCCGGCATGCAGCTGTGCTACCACAACCACGATTTTGAATTTCCAGCCCAAAGTGGCCAGCGCCCCTACGACATCCTACTGAACAGCACCGATAAGAGTTTGGTCAAGATGGAGCTCGACCTGTACTGGATAACTAAAGCCGGCCAAGACCCGCTGGCCTTGTTTAAGCAGCACCCCGGCCGGTTCCCGCTCTGGCACGTCAAGGACATGGACCGGACCCCGCAGCGCGCTTTCACCGAAGTCGGCAACGGCACTATCGACTTCAAGAAAATATTTACCCACGCCAACGAGGCTGGACTAGACTATTTTTTCGTGGAGCAAGACTCTACTCCTGGCTCGCCCTTCGAGAGCGTAACCAAGAGTATTACCTACATCAAGAAAAACCTAGCGTAACCGCCTGGGCCGGGCTGCCTACTGCGCCGCAGTGGGCAGCTCGCGCACCCAGATGTTGCGGTAGCTAAGCGGCTCACTCTTATCGCCGTGTGCCTGCAGCTTAATCGGTGCCGGGCCGTGCTTCTGCTGGTACGAAGGCTTGCCGATGTACTGGGTAGGGCCGTCAAGTGCCACGTTATTTTCGACCAATACGCCGTTAAAAAATACCGTAACGCGGGCCGGCGTGGCCATTGCGCCGCTGGCATCGAAGGTTGGCGCCATCCAGGCCACGTCGTAGGTTTGCCACTCGCCCGGTTTGCGCGCGGGGTTGGCCGCCGGAATGCGCTGCTTATAAATGCTTCCGGCCATGCCGTTAACGTAAGTTTTGTTCTGGTACGAGTCCAGAATCTGTAGCTCGTAGC
>CALMOO010000004.1:11934-16371 GCA_937871705.1 uncultured Hymenobacter sp. | reverse complement strand
GGGGTAGGGGGTGGGGCTGCTTAATGCTCGGTCGGCAGCGGGGCCTTAGCACTCACCGAAGGCACCTTATCCACAATGCGGTGGCTCTGGCGCTCCTCCTGAATGTGGCGCAGGTAGCGCGTCACATCGCCGGTAGGGTACTTGCCGGTGAAGCAGGCGAAGCACGAGCCGCCGTGGCCACGCTCCTCCGCAAACAGGTCCTGCAAGTCGCTCAAATCCTGATAAATAACTTTATCAGCCTCGATGTAGCGGCAGATTTCCTCTTCCGTGTAGTTGGCCGCAATCAGCTCGGTGCTCATGGCCATGTCGATGCCGTAGATGCAGGGCGATACGATGGGCGGCGCGCTCGAAATGAAGTATACCTCGGCCGCGCCCGCCTCGCGTAGCAGCCGCACGATGCGGCGCGACGTGGTGCCGCGCACGATGCTGTCGTCCACTACCGCCACCTTTTTGCCTTCTACAAAGGCGCGGATGGGGTTGAGTTTCTTCTTAACTACGTCTTCGCGACCGGCCTGGGTAGGCACGATAAACGAGCGGCCCATGTGGTTATTTTTCACCATCGCACGGCGGTAGGGCACGCCGATGGCTTCGGCTAGGCCCGAGGCTGAGAAGTAGCCCGATGAGGGCACATCAATCACCATATCGGGCCTGATACCAGCATCGACCACCTTGCGGGCGATAATCTTACCTAGGCGCACGCGCTCACGGGCCACCAGGCGGCCGTGAATGGTCGAGTCTTCGCGGGCAAAGTAAATCTGCTCAAACACGCAGAACGCCTTCGGTACCGTGTTTTGATTTTTATAGTGAACGTGGAAGTTATTGTCGATAAAGATGGCCTGGCCCGGCCCGACGTCCTCCACAAACTCAAAGTCCAGATAGTCAAAGCAGGTGCTTTCCGAAGCGAAGGCGTATACTGGTCCTTCGGGCGTGTCGCGGCGGCCCATCACCAGCGGCCGAATGCCCAGCGGGTCGGTGAAGGCCAGCAAGCCGTGCCCAGCGATGATGGTAACGGTGGCATAAGCCCCCTTCACCAGCTCCTGGGTCGTTTCCACCGCATCGAAAATATCAACTACCGAGATACGGTCTAGGTCTTTCACGCGCAACTCCGAAGCGAAGGTGTACATGATGAGCTCCAGGTCGTTAGTCGTCTTAGGCAGCACGTGGTATTTCTCGTGCAGCAGCTTGGCTACATCGCGAAAGTTGATGACGTTGCCATTGTGCACCATCGCTAGCCCGAA
Organism: uncultured Hymenobacter sp.; assembly: GCA_937871705.1. Lineage (GTDB taxonomy): Bacteria > Bacteroidota > Bacteroidia > Cytophagales > Hymenobacteraceae > Hymenobacter. The sequence continues at coordinate 15,133 of CALMOO010000004.1, read as the reverse complement.
GGGGTAGCTCGTGGTGAACGGCTGCGCCAGGTCCGAATCGTTGGCGCCCTGGGTGGTATAGCGCACGTGCCCGATACCGGTGTTGCCCGTCAGCTTCTTGGTATGCTTGGGCTTGAACACGTCGTTTACCAACCCTTGCCCTTTGTGCAGGTGAAAAGCATCACCATCGAAGGTGGCAATACCCGCTGCATCCTGCCCCCGGTGCTGGAGCGCCGTGAGGCCGATAATCATATCGCCCACCACCCGCTCGGGACCGTGAAAACCTACAATGCCACACATAATTAATTATGAGTTAAGAATTCTGAATTATGAGTTGGGGAGGGCGGGTAAAGGAAGAGGGGGTAGGAAAATATCTGTCAGCACGAATTTGCGACGAACTGACAGACAGCATTTACAAGAGTTAAGCGTTTTTATTTAGTAACTCTCGTATCGTCTCGGCATACAACTGGTGCTCCACGGCCAAGCCGCGGCGCTGAACCTCAGCCAGCGTATCGGCTCCACTCAAATTTACAACGCGTTGCGCCAGGATGGGGCCAGTGTCAAGACCTTCATCTACAAGATGCACCGTGATTTTAGTTTCCGGCAGGCGGTTATCAAAGGCGCACTCGTAGGCGTGAAGCCCTTGATGTTGGTGCGTGTCAGCGGGGTGAATGTTGATGATTCGCCCCGCAAAAGCCCGCACAAACACCGGCGACAGCACCCGCATGTAGCCGGCCAACACGATATAATCGGGCTGGTATCCTTGCAGAATAGCCACCACTTCGCGGTCAAATTCCTCCCGCTTGCGCCCCCGCGACGTGAGGCTGGCCGTGGGCAACCCCAACTCGGCCGCCGCATCGAGGCCGCCAGCCGCTGGGTCGTTGCTGAATACTACCGCTATTTCGGCTAGCCCGTGCAGCACGCCCGTGCGCACAGCCTCAGCGAGGGCCAGCATATTGGAGCCGCGCCCCGAGAGCAGGATGGCCAGCCGCGCCGGCCCTACCCCCCCCTGAGGTGGTGAAGGGGGGGTAGGGTTCGACGCGTGAAGTTCCTGCTCCATTTGCATGTTAGTAGGCACTCGTTTCTAACTGGGGGGTAGGGCGCTGGCCAATATCTGACCGCACGTATTTATCCTGAAAATAAACCCGTCCGGCTTCTGCGTAGGCTAGCTGCACGGCAGTCGGCAGGTCGGGGCCCTGCGACACCAGCACCGCGACCCGGCCCCCGGCCGTCAGCAGCTCGCCGGGCGTTTCGCCAGCCTTCACGCCGCCCATAAATATTTGCGTGCCGGCGCCCTGCTCACCTAAGCCATGAATGCGAAAACCGGTTGGGAACTGCGCCGCCGGGTAGCCACCCGACGCCAACACCAAGCCCACGAACGCGCCGGGGCGCTGGCACACCATGCTTTGGGCCAGGTTGCCGTCGAGGGCAGCGGTGATGAGGTCGAGCAAGCTGCTTTCGAGCGCCGGCAAAATCACTTCGGCTTCGGGGTCGCCGAGGCGCACGTTGTACTCAAGCAGTTTCGGGCCTTGCGGCGTCAGCATCACCCCAAAATAGAGGAAGCCCGTGAAGCCAAATGGCTCGGCCTGCAGGCCGCGCAGCGTGGGGTCGATGATGTCGGTGCGGATGGCGGCCAGCCAGTTATCATCCAGAAAAGGCACCGGGCAGTAGGCGCCCATGCCGCCCGTATTGGGGCCTTCGTCGCCTGCCAGCAGCTGCTTGTGGTCTTGGGCCGGGGCTAGCAGCTTTATCTCGCGGCCATCGGTGATGCCAATGAGGCTGACCTCGGGGCCGCTGAGTTTTTCTTCGAGCAGGAAGGAAAACCAGCCTTCGTGCAAGTCGCGCAGCTCGGCCAGCGCGTGGCCAGCTTCGGCTACCGAGTTGCACACGTACACGCCTTTGCCCGCGGCGAGGCCGTCGTATTTCACTACTACTTGGCCATTTAGCTCTTCGGCCTGAGCGTGGGCTTCGGAAAACTGGTCGCTGCGGTAGCTCCAGGCGCGGGCCGTAGCGATGCCGTGGCGGCGCATAAAGTCCTTGCTCCACACCTTCGAGCTTTCGAGGGTAGCTGCCTGCCGGCGCGGGCCAAATACGCGGATATCCGAATTGAGGAAGTAATCGGCTACCCCCGCCGCCAATGGCGCTTCGGGCCCTACCACAATCAGCTTGGCGCCCTGCTCTTGGCAGAAATTCCTAATGGCCGGAAAATCCGTAGCGCTAATATGCGGCACGCTGCCAGGAATGCCCGCGTTGCCGGGCAGCACGTGCACGGTCGCGCCATCCTGGCGGAGCTTGGTAGCTAGGGCGTGCTCGCGAGCACCAGAGCCAAGGAGGACGAGTTGAGTTGGGTTGCCGCTCACGTTACGAGAGAAAATTCTTTAACTAAAATCTTGAATGAAAGCGATTAATTCGTCCCGGAACGAGAAAACAGAGCGACCCGAGAATTGCAATATGGTACCGGCTTTTATTCCGTTGGGCAAATCAGTAGCGGTAATGGCAAAGTAATCAATAGCCGCTTCGGCCTGCTCATCCTGCCAACGAAAGGCTGTTACGTGCTGCGTGCGCTCCATAAACCAAGCGGCCGCTCGGGTAGCTTGGGCTTCAAAAGCCGCTTTGCCATCTAGGCGCACCGTCACGTCGCCATTGGTCGAATGTTCGAACTGCACGTCAGGATGCAGGCAAGCCAACATGCCAGGCACATCGAAGCCGTTGTAAGCTTCAATATACTTGTCTACCAGCACCTCGGCTTGCGTTGCATCCATTGTATTAGCGAGAGTTTAAAGTGCTTTCAGCTCCGGGCCCGCGGCCCGCGGCTTGGCCTTGGCAGCCGCGATTTCGTGGCGAAGACGCTCGCGCAGGCGCGGCGTGTTGAGGGCGCGCAGGGCGGCTTGAGCGGCTTTGTCGGGATGGGCTACTACCAGGGTAGGCGCGCCGCCAGGCGTGAGAGCCGACGAGTTCGTAGCCTGCTCGGCGGCGTCCTGCCGCGGCGAGCAGGAGATAACAGGCACGCTCACGCTAGCGGCTAGGGCATCGCCTAAGCCGTTGCTGAGGTCAGCCACAACGATAATCACGCCGGGCTCAATCGAGCGGTTCCACACTTCAGTCATCGGGTCGATTTCCGCGTTGTTGTCGTGGGCCGAGGTCACGTGCAGCTGCGTGAATACCTCGTAGCCGTCGAAGAATGAGCGTATTTTCTGGCCTTGCTCTTCGTCGGTGGGCG
>CALMOO010000004.1:11011-11924 GCA_937871705.1 uncultured Hymenobacter sp. | reverse complement strand
AGCTTACCACGATGCTCACCCAGGCGTCCTTCATCAGGCCGGCTTTTACTAAGTTGCTAACCAGGCGGTTGGCTACGTTGCCGCCGGTGGCGGTTTCATCGGCCGTGGCCAGGGGCTGGCCCACAACGCGCTGGTAGATGTCGAGGTAGCGGTTGGTAGCTTCCTGGGTTACTTCGGGGGTAAGGGCACGGGGGTATTTGCCGTCTACTTTGTTGGCGATGAGCCACTGCCGCACGTACTCCTTATCCATCTGCTCGGCGCTCTCAGGATTCTTGGCGTAATCCTCGGCACTCCAGAAGCGCGACGAATCGGGCGTGTGGATTTCGTCAATCAGAATCAGCTCGCCGTTCAGCAGGCCAAACTCATACTTGGTATCCACCAAAATGATGCCCTGCGACGCCAGCAAGTCGGAACCTACTCTAAACAGCTCCAGTGCCTTTTCGGCCATCTTATCGTACAGTTCCTGGCTTACCCAACCCTCACTCACGAGGTTTTCGGGAGTGATTTCGCGGTCCGACTCCTCTTTGGTGGTCGGCGTCACGATGGGGGTAGGAAACTGCTGGTGCTTGGTGAGGCCATCGGGCACGGTCACGCCCGAGAACGTGCGCTGGCCTTGCTGGTAGCCGCGTAGCATCGAGCCGGTGATGTAGTTGCGCACAACCATCTCCACTTTAATGGGTTGCGCTTCCTTCACCAACATGGCATTGGCATCAATCATCGCCTTCACGTGGTTGGGGATGATGTGGGCCGTCTTCTCAAACCAGAAGTTGGCCAAGCCATTCAGCACCGCTCCTTTGTGGGGCACGGCCGTATCGAGCACCGAGTCGAAGGCCGAGAGGCGGTCCGATACCACGATGAGGCGGGTGCTGTCGTCGATGCGGTAGCTATCGCGGACTTTGCCGCGGTGCAGGAG
>CALMOO010000004.1:1095-11001 GCA_937871705.1 uncultured Hymenobacter sp. | reverse complement strand
CGATGGTGCCTCCCCCCCTTACCCCCTCTCCTTCAGAGAGGGGGAGCCTGACGACAAGTGATTTAATTAAGTAGTTTGAGTAGTAGGCTGGGTGGCTTGCTCAATGGTCATAAGCACTTGTGGTAAGCGCTGCAGTATGTCTTCGTTGGAAAAACGAATGATTCGGTAGCCGAGGCTTTCTAGCTCGTGTGTGCGGCCTTGGTCATATTCGGCTTGGCTAGCCTCCGAATGAACTCCGCCGTCAACCTCTATAATCAAGCTTGTTTCTAAGCAGACGAAGTCAACTATAAATTGCCCGATGGCATGTTGGCGCCCAAACTTCAGCCCTGCTACTTGTCGGTTCCGCAACGCTTGCCAAAGCTGATTTTCGGCGTCAGTAGGTTGTTTGCGCATTTGCTGCCCAAACTGCTTAGGGCTCTTAAACCAACTTTTTTTATCGGCCGTCAAATGCAACGGGAAAGCTTCGTTGCGGCGATATTCCTCGGCACTTTCCTCTACTAGAAGGGAGTTTGCGCCTTCGTTAGTCTCCGTAGCTAAGCTGTATGCGCCACCACGGCTCCCCCTCTCTGAAGGAGAGGAGGTAGGGGGGTGAGGCAATGCCGTAAGGTACGCCACGATATTCTTAAATATCGCTAACCCATCTCCTTCTTCCTTCAACTCGCCATTGCGCTTGCGCCGCCCCCAGTCTGGGTGGTTATACCCGGCCAAATACGCCTCGGGGTGCGGCATCAGGCCAAAAATGCGACCCGTTGTGTCGGTCAGGCCGGCGCAGTTTAGGTCGGCTCCGTTCGGGTTGAGGGGGTAGGAACCCGTTTCTACATCATCGCCGTCGGCGTAGGTCAGGCAGTTGAGGCCGCGGGCTACTAGCTGCTCGCGGGTGGCTGCATCGGGCACTACTAGGCGGCCTTCACCGTGGCGCACGGGTACTTCTAACGTCGTGAGGCCGCGTAGGAAGGGGGTAGTAGCTAAGGCATTCACGCGCAGGCGAACCCAGCGGTTTTCGTAGCGGCCGCTGGCATTGTGCGTCAGGGTCAGCTCGGGCTGGAAGTCGCCGCCGAGGTTGGGCAGCAAGCCGAGCTTTACCAACACCTGGAAGCCGTTGCAGATGCCCAGCACGAACTTGCCGGCGGCCACAAACTCGCGAATGTCGCTGAGCAGCGTGCGGCCATCGGCGCCGGTTTGGCGGTAGCGCAGCTTGTTGGCCAGCACCACTCCCGAACCCAAGTCGTCACCGAAGGAAAACCCACCGGGGAAGTTCAGAATATCAAAGTCATGGATGCTCACCCGGCCATGCAGCACCTCGTTGAGGTGTACGATGGTAGGCTCACCTCCGGCTAGGCGGTAAGCGGCTGCCATCTCTTCCTCGCAGTTGATGCCGAAGCCTGTGAGAATAAGAGCTTTTGGCGCTTGGCGCTTGGTGCTTAGTGCTTGGTCTTCTATCATCTCAATCGCCCCCAATTGACAGGTATATTAATAATTATGACTTAATCTTCTCTGCGGGCTCTAAACCCAGCGTCTGGTTTACCGGGCCGTTGGTCCAGGCGTGGCGCAGCTCGGCGGTGGTTATTTGCAGCAGTTCGCGGCCTTGGTAGCGGGCCCGCAGGTAACCATCGTCCGTAACGCGGCCTAGGCATGTGGCCCGCTCTTCCAGAATGCTTTCGAAGGCCCACACATCTTCTGGGGCTACCGTCACCACGAAGCGCGAGTGCGACTCGCTAAACAGCATGGCTTCCAGCGACAGCTCGCCGTTGAGGTAGCCGCCTAGGTCGAGGTCGGCGCCCAGGTTGTCGCGGCCGAAGGTGCATTCGGCTACGGCTACGGCTAGGCCGCCATCGCTCAAGTCGTGGCTGCTTTGGATGAGGCCTTGCTCGTTGGCTTCGCCTACGAGGGTGTACAGCTCCTTGGCTTTGTCAAAACGCACGTGCGGCACATTCGCGCCCAGCTGGTTGTAAAGCTGGTAAAACTCCGAACCGCCCAGCTCATCGTAGGTTTCGCCGAGCAGGTAAATCAGGTCGCCGGCTTTTTTGAAATCGGACGTTACTACTTGGCGCACATCCTCAACCTTGGCGGTCATGGAGTACAGCACCGTGGGCGGCACCGAAATCTTCACGCCATCGGCCTTGAAGTCGTTTTTCATCGAGTCCTTGCCGCTGGTGAGCGGGATGCAGTAGGCCGCGCAAGCGTCGCGCAGGGCCTGGCACATCTGCACCAGCTTGGCCAGCTTCTGCTTGCCATCGGGGTTGATGTCGGGGTCGTACACCGAGTCGGGCACGCAGAAGTTGTCGTTGACCGACCAGAAAATATTGTCGCCGGGCGTGAGGTTGGGCAGCTTGCCGCCCACCGAAATAATCTGGCGCACGGCCTCGTCAAACGAGCCGGCCGACATCTGGTACGCATCTAGGTCGCCCATGCGGGGTAGGATGCCGTTGCTCACGGCTACCCCCTCCCAACTCTCGAAATTGAAGCGCACCACGGCGGCATCTTGCGGCGCTTGGCCGGTGGCGCCCATCAGGGGCTTTACCACCGTGCGGCCCTTCACCTCGTGGTCGTACTGGCGAATAACCGACTCGCGCGAGCAGATATTGAGCGAACCCAATAGCTTCAGCAGCACTTCGTTGTAGTTCGATACCGCGGGCAGCTCTGGCTCCTGCGCAGCGGGCTTCACGTACTCGGCAAACAGCGTTTTGCGCGGCACACCGTTGTGCAGAAATTCTAGCGACAAGCCAGCAATGGGCTGTTTGTCAAACGTCACGTCGAGGAAACCTTCGGCATTGAAGAAACCGATATCGGTCAGCTCGACTTCCATTTCGCGGCCTAAAGCCAGCAGCTCGTCCATCTTGGCGGGCTCCACGGCCAGCGTGAAGCGCTCCTGCGATTCGCTCAAGAAAATCTCCCAGGGCTTGAGGCCAGGGTATTTCAGTGGCACTCTCTCCAGCTCGACCACTGCGCCGCCGGGGATGAGCGCCAACTCGCCGATGCTCGACGAGAGGCCGCCCGCGCCGTTGTCGGTGCTGCACCGGATGAGGCCGCGCCGCGTGGCGATAATCAGGAAGTCCATCGCCAATTTCTGGGTGATGGGCGAGCCGATTTGCACGGCCGTGGCGGGCGCGGCTTCGTCTAGCTCGATGCTGCTGAAGGTGGCGCCGTGGATGCCGTCTTTGCCAACCCTACCCCCCGCCATGATGATACGGTCGCCGGGCTCGATTACTTTCTCCCAGCTGTCTTTGCCAGCTAGTTGCATGGGCATTACGGCGCCGGTGCCGCAGTACACGAGCGGCTTGCCGGCGTAGCGGTCGTCGAACACGATGGCGCCGTTCACGGTCGGCACGCCCGACTTGTTACCGCCGTCCTCGATGCCCTTGCGCACGCCTTCGAAAATGCGGCGCGGGTGCAGCTGACCCGTCAGCAGCGGCCCGTCGTAGTCGGGGTTGCCGAAGCACAGCACGTTGGTATTGAACAATAGCCGTGCGCCCCCGATGCCAGTAGCCAGCGGGTCGCGGTTGTTGCCCAAGATACCCGTGATAGCTCCGCCGTAGGGGTCGATGGCTGAGGGCGAGTTATGCGTTTCAACCTTCCACACGAACAGCGACTCGGGGTTGATGCGGACCGCACCGGCGTTGTCCGAGAACACCTTGATGAGCCAGTCGTTGCCGTTGGCGCGCAGCTGCCGGTCTACCTCAGAGGTAGCGCCTTTGATGAAGGTTTTGAACAGGCCGTCAATCTCTTCTTCGGCGCCGGTTTCGTGGTTCTTGTACTTGATAATCGCGCTAAACTCCTTGTGCTTGCAGTGTTCCGACCAGGTTTGGGCCAGAATCTCCATTTCGCAGTCGGTCGGGTCGGCGGGCAAGCCCAGGCCCACGCGCTGCTCGCGCACGCTGGCTTGGTCGAAGTAGTCGCGAATGGCCTGCATTTCGGCTAGGTTCAGCGCGTAGATATTGTCTTTGGAGAGCTGAAGCAGCTGCTCGTCGCTGAGGCCGTTTAGGACAATGGTTTCGGTGCGGGCATCGGCCCCGCCGCCGGGGCGCGGGGTATAATCGCGCACGCCATCGGCTACGGCCCCGACCTCGAAGCGGTTAATCAGCTTATTGCCCAGCAGCTCTTCGGCCAGCTTGCGCAAGTCGGCGGGGGGTAGGGCGTTTTCTACCCAGTATAGCCGCTTCGAAAAAATGTGCTGCGTGCGGGTGTCGATGGGCTCGTTCAGCAAATCGCTCAGCGCGTTTTGGGCCGAGGTGCCTTCGTCATCGGTGACGCCCGGGCCTTTCGCCACCAAGATGTAGCTCTGAAAGCCAGCGGGCGCGGCTAGGTTATTCACCGCTACGGTGTGCAAAACTGGGTCTTGCAAGCAGGCGGCAGCAAAGTCAGCCACTTGGGCTTCGTCGAGGCCGGGGTAGCGCACGGCGTAGAGCGCCGCGCTGTGGACTTGGCCCGTAGTGAGCCCGAGGTGGCGAGCAGCGTCGGCGGCCACGCGCTGGCCGTCGCCGTCGTGCCGGCCGGGTTGCAGCGAAATGAGGATGGAATGCTGAGTGGTTTCCAAATTAACTTTTGTCATGCTGACGAAGGAAGCATCTTATCACTACTGCCTTCGTCAGATTTACTAATCACCGCTTGCGAACGTGATAAGGTCCTTCGCAAGCCCAGGATGACAGATGGAATTGGATTGCTACTTAGAGTCCGGCCGACTGCCGGGCTTCACAGCCGGAATTCCGGCCAAGTGTTCCGGCACCGCATCGGCCGCAAACACGGCCGCCTGCACCGACAACAATGCAAAGTTCGGGAACGGAAGCTGCGCGGCACCATTGGTGCGGTCAATTAATGAGGCCACTGCCAGTACTTCTACCCCCATTTCGCCCAATACCCGGGCTACTTCGAGGGTGCTTTTGCCGGTCGTAACTACGTCTTCGGCAATTACTACCCGCTCACCAGGGGTCAAGGTGAAGCCACGCCGCAAAATCATTTCACCAGTTGCGTCGCGCTCCGTAAAAAGTGAAGGCACGCCCAATTGACGAGCTAGCTCGTAGCTCACCACTACCCCCCCCATTGCGGGCCCTACCACCACATCGGGCACCAACCCAGCCTCGCGCAATTGACTAGCCAACACCGCCATAGCTGGCGCTGCTAACTCTGGCTTGCGCAGAAAACGGGCACATTGCACGTAGGTATCGGAATGCAGCCCCGACGAGAGCTTAAAATGCCCGCTCAGCAGCGCGCCTTCTTCGCGCAGCTGCGCTTCGAGAATAGTGGCAACCGCAGCGGGCGTTAGGTCGGGAGTGATAGTCTTGGTCATAAAAGCAATTGCAAAAACGTCTGTCATGCTTCGCAAGCTTGGTATGACAGAACGGGAATAGTTAAGCCGTTACCGAGCGATGCTCGTTTATTTCATTCATTAGCTCTCGTGCGGCGGCGCCAGCATCTTCAGCTTGCCAGATGCTGCGCGAGGCATTAATCAGCAGCCCTGTGCCGTCGGCTAGCAAGCCGGCGGCCATCACCGCCGCTAAGTCGCCGCCTTGCGCACCGATGCCGGGCACCAGGAACCACTGCGTGGGGCACAGCTGCCGTAGGCGGCCTAGCACGGCCGCATTGGTAGCGCCGGCTACGAGGCCGATGTTGCGGTGGGTGGCGTCGAGGTCAGCTAGCATTTTGGCGGTGAACTCGCTCACGGGCTCACCACTTTGCAGCACAGCATCTTGCACGGCCGACTGGTTTGAAGTCTTGGCCAGGGCGAAAACAAACTTGCCGGGACGGGCGAAGGGTACCACCGCATCGGCGCCCATGTAGGGGTTCACCGTCACGGCATCGGCCCCTACCACGTCGTAGGCAAACTGCGCGTAGTGCATAGCCGTGTTGGCGATGTCGCCAAACTTGCCATCCAGAATAACCGGAATGCCATCGGGCACGCTACGCACCACTTGGCGCAAGAGCTGCACTCCATTGTCGCGGCTCAGGAAGAACGCCAGGTTGGGCTTGAAGGCAGCGACGTAGGGCGCGGTTTCGGCGATTACCTGGGGTAGGCGGCGCGTCACGTCTTCGTCGGAGCCGGTGGGGTCGAGGCCTACGCAGAGCAGCGTGTTGGCCTGGGCAACGCGGGTGAGGAGCTTTTGCATGGTTGATGCTGTAGCGCGGACTTTGCAGTCCGCGTTTGAAACGATAATGAAACAGCGCAGGCGCGGACTTTGTAGTCCGTGCTACATCCATCGCGCTACAAACCGGGTAAAAATAAAAGCGCCCAGCATCGGCCGGGCGCTTCGTAGTCAGCAGCTTAGATTACGTTCTCGCGGTTAATCAGGAACGGCACACATTCGCACAACGTAACGGCGGCTACTATTGGGGAAAGCGTATTGGTATCCATAATGGAGTTAAGGGGAACTTGCAGTTAGCGAAAACCTTACACGCCGGCCGGGCACAAAAAAACCGCTTCAAACTAATGGAGCGGCAAATCAAAAACGCGAAACGAAATACACGTCGCAGTACGACTGAAAAACGCGGCCAACAACCTTCTGGTCTTTCCGCAGAACGGCAGCTTGGGCCGTTCCGCGCTTTATCCACTGGTGGTTGAGTGCGTTCACGGTGCAAAATTACGAACTCCTTTTTCTGCACAATATTATCTTTCTCAAAATTGCTTTTTGAAGAAAAATTTAGACAATAATTTTCGACAGCAAATAGCTTAAGCAACACGTTTTTTGGATGATTTTTCTTCTTCAAAAAACTTTACGAAAATGTGATGGCTTGTGCGTCAGGGGGTAGCTACCGTAACTTTGACTGTTTATTTCGTTAATGTGTCGGTAATCTAGTAAGTAGTTACTGCCCCGTTTTCACCGAAAAGCCCGCTGTACCAAGGAGGTACAGCGGGCTTTTCGTTTAGGAGTTCCTACCCCTACTTGAACGCCTCATTGAGCACGCCTGCCAGCCGGATGCCAGCTTGCTGGATGCGCTGCTTCACGATTTCGGCGTGGGCGGGGTAGTACCGGAAGTCGGGGCTGGAGTTTTGCTCGGCCTCGGCGTAGAGCTTAGTCGCCAGCGTGTACGACTCGAATAGCCAGTCGGCGGGTGCCGCAGCCTGCCAGGTCTTGATGAGGGGGGTAGGCACATCGTTGTACTCCGCGGCCAGCTCGGTGTAGGTCAGACCCTGGTAGTCAAGCAAGCCGCTGTCCCAGAGCGAGTGCAGGTTGGTTTCCTTACCCCGATAGGTCAGCTTGATGTCGTTGCCGCCGCGGTCTTCGGCACGGCCGGTGTGCAGCGGCTGGTGCACATCGCCCACTATGTGCACCACGAAGATGAGCGCCTCGGCCCGTTGCGCTTGGGTGAGCGCAGGGTTTTTCATCTCCTTGATTTTGGTGAGCAGCGTGTTGTAGGCATTGGCCTCGGGCTGCGCCTTGATGGCAGCCACGTACTGGTCGTGGGCCAGGCCCAGCGGCGTATTGATGTAGTGCCAGGGAGCCGTGGGCTTATACTCGGGCAGGGAGAGCATTTCGTCAGGCTGGGTGCTCACGAGCGTCAGCGTCTGGGTGCCGAGCAGGGTTGCTACCTGACGGCGGGCTTTCTCGGTGAGGTGGTGCTCGGCAATACGGCCGACGGCCCGGTGGCCTTCTACCCCCCACGCCCAAAGGCGGAGCGGCAAGACAGCTAGCAGGGCTAGCGAAAAAAAGAGTTTACGCATAGAAGTAAAAAAGACCGGCAAGGGACACCTTGCCGGTCATTGGTGTTGCACTACCCATCGCCATAGCAGCTAAGGTTTATACGAAAGTCGAAGTGCGGATATAGATGATGGACTGTACTAAGGAAGCCATATCTGTGGCCTAGCAAAGCAATCCCTACCCCCTCAAAATTCGACGTGCACCCGCAAGGCCACCACGTGCACCGGCCCGGGCAGGCGGCTGGTATTGTAGCCAGGGTTGAAGATAATCTGGTAATCGGGGCTGAGTGCGGCGTGGTAGCGCGGAAAGTCGATGCTGTAGTACACCTCCCCGATGTACTCCAGGCCGTAGTCGAGCCGGCCATCGCCGAGGATGAAGCCGGAGCCACCAGCGGCTAGGTAGGCTCGGTGGTCTTTGGACAGGCCATTGGCCACGGCCGCTACGCCAAGGCGGTCGGTGGGGCGCTTCCAGCGGGCACCGGTGCTGGTGGCGCCTACGCTCAGGCTACGGTCGATTTCGGTGAAGGCCCAGGTTTCGTTGTGGCCGTCGTTGTAGCTGAAACGGCCAAAGAGGCCCACATTAGGCGCTATTTCCTGCTCGGCATTCACCACGAAGCCGTACTTGGTGCGGCGCTCGGCGCGGGCGGCGGTCACGTCGGGGGTAATAGCGGTGCCTAGGGCTTGGCTTACGGCCAGGTTGTAGCTGCCCATAGCCGCTTGGTTGCGGAAGCCCAGCAGACGTATAGCGCCGGGGTGACTATTGAGGCTGTACGACTTGGTTATTTCGGCCGTGATGGCTTGGGCCTTGCCATAGTGGAAGTCGAGGGTAGGGCCGTTGGCATCGGTGGGCATCGACGACACGCCGGCGCGCAGGGCAAGCCCCGGCTGCACGTATTCGAGCACTGCGCCCACGGTGTAGCCGCGCACGTTGGCGGGATAGTCCCAGCCCCCGGCACTCATCAGGCTCCAGTTAAAAAACTGGGTGCGCGGGTCGTGGGCGTAGCTATTTTGGTCGAAGTAGTCGGCAATGCTGAACTTGCCCACATTCAGGGCCAGGTAATGGGCCGGGCGGCGGCCTTTCAGCTGGTTAAGGTCGTCTTCATCCTGCTCCTCAGCCGGGCCCAGGGCCCACAGCTGACGCAGGTAGAGGCGTGCCAGGTACACCTGCGGCGAGGGGTCGCCGATGCGAAACGTTTCGCCATTAGGCGCGCCGCCGATTCCGGTAGCTCCACTTAGGCCACTGCCGCCAGCCACTTCAGGGTTGAAGTACACGGCCGCGCCCTTCCACAGCCGCCGCCCCAGAAAGAGAGTAGTCGTGAGCGAGAGCTTGGCCTTTTCGCGGGCTGCTAGGCTGTGCGGTCCCTCGTAGCGCGGGCTCAAATTGTTGTGCCACTGCTGAATGATGGTCTGCTGAAAGTGCAGGCTCCAGTTTTCATCCTTGCCGGGTACGGCTGACTCTTTGTGGGTAGGCTCCTGCGCCGAAGTGGCGGCGGGCTGTTGGCCGGGCGTGGCGGAAGCGGGAGGCGTCACCTGGCCTTGGCCAAAGGCTGCCCCAGCTAGCAAGACCAAGCTCGCTACTCCTAGCGCCCGCGATAAGTAAAAAGACATCAACCAGAAGTATGTTAAGATACAAGTAGTATACCGGGCAAAAGTAAGCCCGGCGCGAGGGCCGGGCTTGTCTTTAATTAACCTTCCTTTTCCTACCCCCTTGTTTTCGCGCAAAGGAGCGAAGAGGCAATTTGCGGACTTTACCAGATTTTCACCCGTGCCGAATCCGGGATGTAGAGCTTCTGGCCGGGCTTCACGCCGAAGGCTTCGTAGAAGGCGGGCACGTCGGCCATGGGGCCATTCACGCGGTATTGGGCGGGCGAGTGCACGTCGGTGAGCAGCTGCGAGGCCAGGCTTTCGTCGCGCACGTGCATCTGCCAGCCCAAGGCGTAGCCCAGGAAGTAGCGCTGCACGGGCGTCAGGCCGTTGATTTTCTTACCCTCCTTGTATTGTTTGGTTTTCTTGAAGGCATCGAGGCCAATGACAATGCCGCCAAGGTCGGCGATGTTTTCGCCGGCCGTGGCTTTGCCGTTGATGTGCATCGAGTCGAGCAAGGTGTAGTGGTTGAACTGCCGCACAATCACGGCCACGCGCTGGTTGAAGCGCTTGCGGTCGTCCTTGCTCCACCACTCGTGCAGGTTGCCTTTAGCATCGAACTGGCTACCCTCGTCGTCGAAGCCGTGGGTCAGCTCGTGGCCGATGGTGCTAGCGCCGGCGTAGCCGTACAC
>CALMOO010000004.1:0-1085 GCA_937871705.1 uncultured Hymenobacter sp. | reverse complement strand
GGCACAGCGCGAGGCGATGGCCGAGGGCACCGCCGAAGCGAGCGGATCGCGCCTCCGCGCGACCATCGTGCTGTTCGACGAGAGCTGGCACCAGGGCGTCGTCGGCATCGGCGTCGAGTAAAGTAGGCACGGCAAAGGCGGCGGCGGGCAGCACAATCTCGTTGTTGCTGGGGTTGTAGTAGGCGTTGTAGGTCTGGGGCGTCATGCCCCACTCGGTGCGGTCGACGGGCTTGCCCAGCTTGTTGAGCTGGTAATTATACTGCCACTGGTTGGCGCGCATCACGTTGGCCGCCAGCGAGCTACGGTCGATGGTTAGAGCCGAGTCGTCTTTCCACTTGTTGGGGTAGCCTACTTTGGGCGTGATTTTATGGAGCTTATCCAGGGCCACTACTTTGGTGGGCGCGCTCATCCAATCTACCTGCTTGATGTGCTGGGCGAAGGACGACACTACGTTTTTCACCAGCGTATCGTAGCGAGCTTTGGCCACGGGCTTGAAGTACTCTTTCACGAAAAGCTGGCCCAGGGCATCGCCCAAGGCATTTTCCTGCATATCGAGCACGCGCTTCCAGCGCGGGCGCATGGCCTTGGCGCCGCGCAGCACCGTGCCGTAAAATTTAAAGTTCTCATCCACAAACGGCTGGCTGAGGGTTGCGGCAAACTCGTGGGCCACGTGCCAGGCCAGGTAGGCCTGCCAATCGGCTAGCGGCGTGGTTTTCAGCAGCTGCCCTACCGTCTGATAGAACTCGGGCTGGCCCACAATAACGGTGTCCGCTTTCGTGAGCTGGAGCTGGCCAAACCACGTTTTCCAGTCGATGCCGGGCGTCAGCTTATCGAGCTGCGCGATGGTCATCTTGTTGTAGTTCTTATAGGGGTCGCGCAGGGCTTCGAGCTTGCGCGACGACTTGGCCAGTGTGGTTTCGAGCGCCATCACCTTCGCCGCGTTGGCCTTGGCCGTAGTCGAATCTTGGCCGAGCAGCTTAAACGTGTTGGCCACGTGGCGCAGGTAGGCGCGGCGGATGTTTTTGGTGCGCGTGTCGGTGTTGAAATAGTAGTCGCGATTTGGCAAACCCAGGCCGGCCTGGTAC
>CALMOO010000003.1:3989-7843 GCA_937871705.1 uncultured Hymenobacter sp. | reverse complement strand
CGCATAGGGTGTCGTTAAACAAATAGGGAAAAAGCTCCGACTCGGCAGCCAAGCAGCCCGAATGCTGGCTGGACTTGGTTAAAAGCCTGGTTCTAGACGTTAGTTGTGGCCTGGCTCCGCTACGAGGACAAATTAGCTTGGGGGTCTATTTCTCCTTGGTAAGGAGATACGCTCGCCGTCCGCAATAGCTATAGCACGCGCATGGTCACGACTTCGGCCTTCCCATCGTTGTTATTGGAAAAGCAGACCACCGTGAGCTGCTGGGCGGGCAAGCGCACCACGTAGCTGTTGAAGCCGATGTCGCCTCCCGCGTACCATACCGTTTCGCTGTCGTGGAACGAGCCGAACACCAAGCCCAGGGCGTCGTTGTCCTTGGGGTGGGCGAAGCGTTCGCGCCGGTGCATCAGCAGATAGAACAGCTCGCCGCCCACTTGGTGGGTGTACCAATTTTGGTCCCATTTCGCCCAATCCTTCACGCTGGTGAACACGCCGCTACCGCCGTAATGGGGGGCGTTGCAGTGGGCTTACACAAAGTCGCCTTCGGTGCGCAAGTAGAAGCCAGCTTGTCGGGAGGCATCCACCAGCGCGGGGTCCTCCGCACGTAGCCGGTGACCCGATTCGGGACCACCTGCGTCACGTCGTCGTTGACGAGGGTATGGCGCATCCCCAACGGGGTAAAAAGGTGTTGTTCGGCAAACGCGGCGAAGCGCTGTCCGCTGACCTGCTTTACGATTTTGGTCAGCAGCATGTAGTTGACGTTGGAATAGGCCCACTGCGTGCCCGGTGTAAACAGCAACTGCGGCCGGCGCAGCGTAGCCGCAATGGCTGTATCGACGGTAAAATAGTCGTAGAGATTCCAGTTCAAGCCGTTGCCGCGCGCCTGAGCATGGTATTCGGGCAGCCCGCTGGTCATGTACACCAGGTGCTTGACCAGCAAGCGCTCCAGATACTGGCCCGCCGCCGGTACGTAGCGTTTCACTTCGTCGTCTAGCGACAGGCGCCCCTGCTGCACCAGCAACGCGACGCAGGCGGCGGTAAACTGCTTGTAGAGCGAGGCAATATGCAATATTAAATGCCGTCGCCGGCGTGTTGGGCAGGTTGTAGTCGAGGTCGTTGGTGAGCGGGTCGTCGTCGACCAGCAGTACGCTGGAGAGTTTTATCATCACAGGAGCAGGGCACGGGGACGGCGCTGGTGGGTGTCTCGTCCGGGCTATTGGAACAGCAAACCAACCTGGAGCCGCGCGAAATCATGGCCGATACCCACGGCTACAGCGAAGTGGTCTTCGGCCTATTTGCCCTGCTGGGTTACCGCTTTAGCCCCCGGCTGGCAGACCTGGCGGACCAACGCTTTTGGCGGCTACTGAAGGACGACTACGGAGCTTTGAATGAATTAAGCCGGCATGTCATTAATTCTCATCTCATTATTGACCATTGGGACGATATGCTGCGACTGGCCGGCTCGCTCAAGCTCGGCAAGGTCAAAGCCACAGCTGTCATGCGCACCTTGCAGTGGGCGGGCTCGCTCTCGGGCCTGGGCCGGGCGGTAGCGGAATTCGGGCGGATGGAGAAGACGCTTTACCTGCTGGCCTACGTACAGGATGAGGCCTACCGGCGGCGCATTTTGGTGCAGTTCAACCGCGGCGAAGGCCGCCACGCGCTGGCACGCGCCGTCTTCCACGCAAGAAAGGGAAGCTGCGCCAGCGCTACCGCGAGGGAATGGAGGGCCAGTTAGGGGCGTTAGGACTAGTTGTGAACGCCTTGGTGCTGTGGAACACCCGCTATTTGCAGCAGGCGCTGGCGCAGCGGCAAGAAACCGAAGGAGTCCTGAACCTGGACGAGGTGGCGCGCCTCTCGCCGTTGCTGCATGAACATGTCAATATGCTGGGCCGCTACGACTTCACCCTGCCCGAAGCCATTGCAGCGGGGCAACTTCGCTCATTGCGCACCCTCACTAATAGGGAAGCGTCGCTCAACGAATTGGCCTAGCGATATTTTCTGTTCCTATTCTAGTGCTACCCCTAGTGCAGCTGCACCTCGGGCGAGAGTAGCTTAAACAGGTAAAGCGTCATGCTGGCAAGGTAGTGCCAGAACAACGTGGGCGCACAAAAGTGTTTTTCGCCCACGCATGCAACCAATACCAGGTAAAGAGAACCCTCTTTGTGTCCCTATTCCCTCTGGTCTATGTCTCGCTACTACACCGCCTACTTATTCGCCGGTAGCCTCTTACTGTTGGCCACCACTGCCCACGCACAAACCACGTTTCAGGTCGGGCCACGGGTGGGACTGAACCTGACCAATTGCCACTTTACGGGCCTCTACAGCACCACTCCTTCGGCTGTTCGCCCCGGCTTCGAGGCCGGTCTGACGGGCAGCGTGGCCGTCGGACACTGGGCCTTACAGCCGGCTGTGCTCTTCACGCAGAAAGGGTACACCACTCATGGCAGTGGCATTACCATCGACTGGCCGATCACATATGACGAAGACGTGCGTTACCAGTACCTGATTGCGCCGGTCAACGTGGCCTACACGCAACACAAAAATGGGCAGGGGGTGCAGGTCTTTGGAGGGGGGTATGTCGGCGTGCTGGTCGGGGGGCACTATAGTGGGGAAAACCATTACTTCATGACTTATCAGCCAGATAGTCCCTCGCGAGATGTAGCCTATAGTGGAAAAATAATCGGCGGCGGCAACGCGGCCGATTATCCAGACCGCCACGTGCAGCAGGTAGACTATGGCCTTCAGACAGGCGTGGGCTACCGCTACGGCGGGCTGCTTTTTCAGGCAGGCTACAGCCTGGGCCTGCGAAATATGGGCGTCGACGCCATCCGCAGCGGCTATACGTATTCCAGCCCTACCCAGTATAATCGCGCTTTTCAGGCTTCGCTCGCCTTCCTATTTGGCTCTAGGAGCTAGCCCTAAAGCCATAGTACGACTACCTTACCTGCGTGAGATGAACCGCTGCCCCATGTTGGGTAACCAAAAAGCCCCGACCGCAAGGTCAGGGCTTTTTTAGTAGTGCCAACGCACGCTATGGGGGGGCGCGGCTGGGCTTATTTTCGATGAACCACTAGCCACTAGCTGGAAGTTCCTGAACGAAGCACCCACCCCACCAGCCGCTCGGGTATCTGGTTGCTACACCCTAAAAGCGGTCGCACGAAAAGGCCCCACCATCTTGCGCTAGCGGGGCCTTGGCAGAACGTACACCCACACCCGACATCATCCTTGGAGCCGGGATACTCCCCACAGTAACCTGGCTATCACGGTATGCCAGTACGTAGCCAAGCAAGGCGCGGCTTTTACTTGTCAGCTTAGCTAGTCAAGGTTGACGAGCTACTTGAAGAGGCCAAGTGGTGGCTACCACTAGTCAGGCGCGACACGCTAAGGGCTCGGGCTAGCTAGCGGGAAGGCAGGGTAAGCATAGGACAACGTATTCCTACTGGTTAGCAGAAAAGGAACATTGCATTTAACTAATTATTAGTTGTTTAGACATTTGCTTGATACCTTGTGCAGCGTAATTGCATTCTCTACTTTATTACTCGCTATTTTTATTCTATACACTATGCAGCTACATCTACTTCGCACGAGTACCTGTCTTTCTATTTACTACGATTCCGGCAACAACTGGCTATTCCTGGACTTATCTTATGTCTAGCCCTTCCCCCGCCCTCAAATGGGACCAGTACTATCAGCGTCGCCCGCCGCTAACCCCATTAAACACCGCCGAGGCTTCCCTCCACTTAGTTACCGTAACCGGCCTCGGACTAGATGCCCCCATTCTGGACGTGGGCTGCGGCAGCTCGGGCTTTTTAGCGGGCTTGCTGGCCCAGCGCTATGCCAATCTGCTGGCTACCGAT
>CALMOO010000003.1:0-3979 GCA_937871705.1 uncultured Hymenobacter sp. | reverse complement strand
AGCACCGGCAGCAGCTCGGCGAGGAACAAGCCGACCACATTCTGTGGCTGGAAGACGACGTGACCAATCCGCAGCACCTGACCGCGCTGAGCCCGATTCTGCTCTGGCACGACCAAGGTTTGTTGCAGGAGCTGACGACCTTACCCGAGCAAACGGCTTACCGGCATCTGCTCGACCATATGGTGCTGCCCGGTGGCTGGGTTATTCTGGCCGTCCTAGCGCCGACAGCTGAGGATGCGGCTGCGACAAAACTGGCGTATGATGCCAATCAGTTAGCGGCTCTGCTCGGCGATGATTATCGGTTACACCAACACTTTCAACGCCCGTATGCGTGCCTCGCCGAGCCGGCTCGCCCGTACACGTACGCCTTGTTTCAGCGCAACCTGCAGGCACGGCACGGCTTTCGTCAAGCCGGTTTAAGTAGCCACTAGCCGCGTAGCCGCGCTGCCATCTCCCGCCTGCCTGCCCACGTCTACTCACCAGCCGCACGGGTGACGAGCAGGACGTTCGAGGGGGTAGTTCACGTAGCTGTTAATCTCATTGAAGAAGCGGTAGCCAGGCGGCGGCAAACGGTGCCGCCTGGCTACCCCACTGGGGATAGCGATCGAGCCGAAGTGTCGACGCGTTGCCCAACACTTGCCCGCACCGGATGGCGCCGTGATGGGTGTACCCGCCACGTCTAGCCAAAACGACTGGCCCGGCAAGCCCTAGCGGTAGGGGAGTCCCCCGCTTTACTTTCTTTGTAGTTCATTTGGCTCATGCTGCTCAATCTCAACGCCGACTCCCGCGACCATAGCACCTGCGTGCTCTCCTATGACGAGACCGAGCATTGGCTCTATGCTGCCTGGCAAGGCTACGTAGATCCCCTCGAAGCCCAAGCGGGAGCCGAGGCCTACCTTCGCTACGCCGGCCAGGCTAGCACCCCGCTGCTGCTCAACGATAACTTCCGGCTGCACGGGCCCTGGTTCGACAGCCTCGACTGGCTCGGCGATGTGTGGGTGCCGCAAGCGGAACGGCTCGGCCTACGCTACGTCGCCCACGTACTGCAGGCGGACCGCCACGCCGACATTCTCTCCCATCGCTTCCCCTTAGTGTTGCCGTTCGAGTTGCAAATTTTCCGGGATGTGGAAGATGCCAAGCACTGGTTGCGGCAGTACCGCGAGGTCTCTCGGCATCGGGTGGCTTGAAGCCCTTGGCGGTGATTACCTAACGCCCCGCCACCTCTAGCCGCATGCTTTCTTTGCGGGCCTTTGTTTCTTCATTGGCAGGTAAGCGAAGCCGCCGTAGCTTCGAAGGTTTAGGACTACCCTACTTAGCCTTCCTGCTGCTTGCATGTCTACTTCTACCCCCGTCTAACCTTTGAGAATGCCGCTGGACAGGTGCTGGAACATCCCGCCAAGTATGCGCTGCTCCGCTACAAGCCGGGCCCCCGTACACTACCTGACTTGCAGGCGCTCATTACCCACATCGGCCTGCTGCTACAGCGAAAGGGCTGGTACTGCATCTTGGGTGACCAGGGTCTGATGGCCCCCTTCACGCCCGAGCAAAGCGCCTGGCTGGTGGCGTACTGGGAAGGGTACACCACGCGCTATTCCGGCCGCGTTTACGCGGCCGTTGTACTGGCTCACGACGTATTTGCCCGGCTCGCCGTGAGTCAATTGCGGCAAGATATTGCGGTGGCCGAGTTGACCTACCGCCAATTTCCGGACCTGTCAGCCGCCGCTGCCTGGCTAACCCAGTGCTAGCCGGCAACCCATAAGCCGCCACGCCCTACGTAAACGTAAACTCAGCCTTGCGGCTGAGCTTACGTAGTGCTTCTTCACCCCCGTGCTGGCCTCCTCCATGTCCTACGCTACGCTGCGCCTTTACTTTGAAAACCCGGTCGGCCGCCTGCTCGAGCAGCCCGTGGGGCAGTACGTGGTCGTGCAGTACCGCTCCGGCCCCCGTAAGCTCCCCGAACTGCAAGCCTTCCTGACCCATGCGGGGCAATTGCTGAGCCGGCAGGGTTGGCATAAGCTACTCGGCGACCAGCGCCTGATGGACCCCTTCACGGCCGAGGAAGTGCAGTGGGAACCGCGTATTGGCTCCCGAGTGCGCAGCGGCGTACCAGTGAGCTCTACGGGGCCGTGCTGCTCCCCCACGACGTCTTCGCCCGGCTCTCCGTTAGTCAAGTGTTGACGGAGGCCCAAGCGGCCGCCCTGACGTACCGCCTCTTCGAAAGGGAGGAGGAAGCCACCGCGTGGCTGGAGCAACTCCCTTAGCGACTTGCCTGAGGCTCCCGCTAGCGCAAGTGGACGGGGAGGTACCTATATAGCTGCTAGTAAACAGGGGATTATTGGGGTAACTACGTGGTAGCCTACTTACGTGCTTTGGCAGCACGAAACAAGTAGTACTACGTAAGTTCCATGAGCAAGTTAGTGCGGTACTTTGCCCGGTACTTCACCTGCTGAGTTATGCCGGACAATCCAAAATTTGGCCCTGCCGCGCAAACGCCGGAGCAGCGTGCCTGGGTACTAGCCCAGATGCAGGCCATCAATCCCAGCCTGAAAACGAAGGTGACCGGCTGCGGGCAGCAACTCTATGACCGCTACATCGCCGGCGAATTGAGTTGGCTGGAAATGCGCCACGCCCTAGACGAGGAAAAACGCTAGCTGCCTGAGGCTAGTGGTGCCTGTTTCCCTGCCGATGTCTGGCGCGCCTGGTCAGCTATGGTCTACCAAATGCGGAACTTCGGGCACTAGCTGTAGGACGGTCACTGTGCCCTTATGTTCAATCGCTTGGCCGTATGACGCACCGGTTACTGGCTGGCTTGCTATTGGCTACTGAGATAAAGAATTGTGGGGACACCAAGCCGCAGGATTCAGCTGGTCAGCCCACTCGGGTGCTTGGTGCTGGCCAAGCGCTGCTTGCTGCTGCTTCACTTGCCAGCCGGCCTCCCGTCTCTACTGATACGGCTGCCCTGCTGAGCCAGGCCTTTTGGCCGGACGAGACGGGCAGCCTTGCCCACAGCCCAGGTACTACGCGGTTGGCAAGCAAGCAGGGGGAGCTAAGGGGGTAAAAAAGTTCCTTCGCATAGTCCTATTTATTTTAAGTAGCGGTCAATCCAGGGGCAGAATGCCGGGCGTAAGTGGGCCTCATTAACTAGCGTCACATGACCCTCTTAACGCCTGCTGAAGAGCAGGCCCTGATTCAACGCCTCTACGCTCGGGACGAAAAGGCGTTGGCCGAGTTTTACCAGCGCTATAAGCCGGCGCTGCTCTTTACCATCCGGCGCTTGGTGCGGCACGACGAGTTGGCTAAGGATATCGTGCAAGAAGGCTTACTGCGATTTTGGCTGGCCTTTTCCTCCTATGACAGCCGCAAAGGGCGACTCTTTACCTGGGCGTTGAACATCTGCCGCAATTTGGCCATTGACTACTTGCGCGCGCAGCGCCGGGAACGGGCCACTACCAGCCCGTTGACGGACATGGCAGCCCAAGAGGTGGTGGCTCCAACCTCGTTCAGGCCTGAGCACATCGGGGTGCGGGACTGGCTGCAGTTGGTGAGCGAGGCGGACCGCGAATTGCTGGACCTGCTGTATCTACAAGGCTATACCCACAGCGAGGCAGCCGCCGAACTGCACCTGCCGCTAGGGACGGTGAAGTCTCGCACCCGCCGCCTGCTGCACTTGCTAACCCGTCTTATGGGCCAAGCAGTGCCGACGACCGCGGTGAGCGGCACGCGCCTACTAAGAGGCACCGCGAACCCGG
This sequence comes from uncultured Hymenobacter sp., assembly GCA_937871705.1. Taxonomy (GTDB): domain Bacteria; phylum Bacteroidota; class Bacteroidia; order Cytophagales; family Hymenobacteraceae; genus Hymenobacter. The sequence continues at coordinate 230 of CALMOO010000003.1, read as the reverse complement.
CTCGCACAAAAGGCGAGCCTGTGACCTAGGTACGGGGGTAGCTTTCCCTGCTGAACAACCTACTGGTTGGCAGGGGCAGTTCAACAAGGTGCGGTGGCCATTGCAGAACCCGGCGGCGAGTTTGAAGACGAGTGCTTGTACGCGATTCTGCGCCGCGACTGGCAGCAACTCTATGCTAAGTCGCAGGTGCAGGTATGGCCGGGAGGCTAGATGCGCGGGGAACCCTCTCC
>CALMOO010000002.1 GCA_937871705.1 uncultured Hymenobacter sp. | reverse complement strand
AGTAGGTGGCGCCTATGCCAAACTCTAGGGCCAGCAGCGGCGTCAGCTTTTCGCTGCCCGATAGCACGGCCATAGCGCCCGTCACGAGGACCAGCGCTGGCACGAAGTGGCTAAGCGCTTTGCTGCGCTGCTGCTTGGCGTAGCGGCGGGGGTAGAGTCTGATGAGCACCGGCGCTGGTTGTTGGGCGTCGGTCACGAACTCCGGAGTGCTTGGGTGAGCGTTGAGCATGGCGTAGGGGGTAGGGAGCCGATACGTGAGCCGCTAGCGGGCAGCTGCAAGCTACTGATTGTAAAGCGCTTTTCTCAGCTAGCTGGTAGGCATGTGCTCAGTGGCTGGCTCGCTAGCGGTGTGCCCAAGTGGCACTCGCCCGGCCGTGTTGCCCACCGATGCCTTCAGCGTGCCGATATTTGAGCCACCTTCAGCTATTCGGCCGGGGGTAGTTGCTAACCTGGCGGTTGGCCGGAGTAGGGGTAGGGGCATGGCTCCTGGCCGCCGCGCCCGCCGCCGCAGCCCCTCGCCGCCGTGGCCCAATATACCGTTCGCCCCAAAAAACACCTTGGCCAGCACTTCCTGGCCGACCCCAACATTGCCCGCCGCATCGTGGCGAGCCTGCGTTTACCTGAGGGGGTAGGCGAAGTGCTCGAAATCGGCCCCGGCATGGGCGTGCTAACCCAGTACTTGCTGGAAAACCAGGCGTACCAAACAAGCGTGGTTGAAATTGACACTGAGTCAGTGGCGTACCTCACCGAGCACTACCCCACCCTGGCGCCGCGCATCTACGCCACCGACTTCTTGCGCCAAGACCTGGGCCAGATGTTCCCCGGCGCGCCGCTGGCCATCATCGGCAACTTCCCCTACAACATCAGCACCCAGATATTCTTCCAGGTGCTGGAGCACCGCCAGCAGGTGCGCGAGGTGGTCGGGATGCTCCAAAAAGAAGTGGCCCAGCGCCTGGCCGAGCCGCCCGGCTCCAAAACCTATGGCATCCTGAGCGTGCTCTTGCAGGCCTATTACGACATCGAGTACCTGTTCACGGTGCCGCCCCACGTCTTCGTGCCGCCGCCCAAAGTCGAGTCGGCCGTGGTACGCCTCACCCGCAACCAAACCGAGCAGCTGGACTGCGACGAGAAAATGTTTTTCCGGGTCGTAAAGCAGGCATTCTCGACCCGCCGCAAGACCCTGCGCAACGCGCTGAAGCCGCTAGGCTTGTCGAGCGAGGCGATGGCCGGGGAGATTTTCGACAAGCGCGCCGAGCAGCTGGGGGTAGAAGAATTTGTGCTGCTGACGAACTTGGTAGCGGCAGCTAATTAGGGTCAATAACCATTTTTCTTGTTGATAATGAATAAAATAGTACTGGTTTGCACACTGTCTCTAACGGCGTTTACTTCCGCAAAAGATAGCTCATGGTTCAGCGGCCGCATCGTTTATCGCAAAGAGTTTAAAACACTGACTGGTGAAGACATTTCTTCCAAGCTGGCTCCTGTATTAGGGGCTGAAAATCTGTATTACGTCAGTGGTAACAACTACAAGATGTATACAGAGAAAAAGCAATTATTAGAACTTTATAATAGCCAAGCAAATACACTGCAATTCTTTATGAATGGGCAGGCTATGCCGCCAGCTGATGCCGCAACCGGCACCTCCGGCGCAGTAGTAACGCCGCTAAAGCAAACAGCAACAATTGCAGGTTACTCATGCCAAAGCCTGCGAGTAGTAAATGAGGATATATCGACCGTGTATTACTACTCGCCTAAAGTCCGAGTAAACCCTGAACTTTTTACCAAACACCAACTGGGCGGTTGGTATACCTACTTAAAAGCCAGCAACGGCGCTCTACCACTTCGCTTTACCGTTACTAACTCTAAGCAAGGTTTTGTAATGACTAGTGAGGCAACTTCTGTTCAAGCTATGGAGCTGCCAGCTAGTGAGTTTGTTGTAGACGCTCCAGCGCGGTAAGTCTCTCATAAAATGTCCCTCTGCCTGATAATTGACGACATGCATCCTTCGCTCTTACCCATGCTCCGTAGCATTGGCGTGGAGGGTGACTACCAGCCCAAGCTAACCCCCGCCGACGTGCCCGCCGCTTTGGCGGCCAAGCCCTACACCGGCCTGATGGTGCGCAGCAAAATGCGCATCACCGCCGCGCTGCTGGCGCATGGCCCGCAGCTGCGCTACGTAGCCCGCGCCGGCGCCGGCGTCGACAACATCGACGAAGAAGCCCTGGCCGCGGTCAACGTCGTGCTCGTGAATGCGCCTGAAGGCAACCGTGACGCAGTGGGTGAGTTTGCGACCGGCAACCTGCTGGCCCTGCTGCGCCACACCGTGACGGCCGACGCCGAAGTGCGCCGTGGCGAGTGGCACCGCGAAGCCAACCGCGGCGAAGAGCTCGGCACCAAAACCGTGGGCCTGCTCGGCTACGGGCACATGGGTAGGGCGTTTGCCCAGCGCCTGCGCGGCTTTGGCTGCACCGTGCTGGCCCATGACCACGACCCAGCCGTAATTACCGATGGCAACGCCGAGCTGGTGCCGCTGGCCGAGCTGCAAGCCCGCGCCGAAGTTCTGAGCCTGCACATTCCGTACTCGGAGGCCAACCACCAGTTCGTGAACGAAGCGTTTCTAGCGGCCTTTGCACACCGCATCTGGCTCGTGAATACGGCTCGGGGCGAGGTACTCGACCAAGCGGCGCTAGTGGCGCGGCTACAAAGCGGCCAAGTGCGCGGTGCGGCCCTCGATGTGCTCGAGAACGAGAAGCTCGCTACCCTCACTCCCGGCCAGCAGGCCCGCTTCGACTACCTGCGCGCGGTCCCCAACGTGGTGCTTTCGCCCCACATCGGTGGCTGGACGCACCAGAGCTACCAGCGCATTAATGAGGTGCTGGTGGCTAAGATTAGCCAGCTAATAGGGTAGCAGGGGCGTCCTACCCCTCCCTTTATTACCTCTTCCCTTCCTCACCCACCTAACCGCTTTCTGCTGTATCTTTGCCCTACCTGATGGGAGAACGGCTGGCCAGTGTGCCAGCCGTTCTCTTTCTTTTTTACCTGCCCCACCCGCTACGCGAAACTAGTCCTAACTACTATGGCTACCATTAACTATTATACCGCCGAGGGCCTGCAAAAGCTGAAGGACGAACTCCAGGACCTCAAAGTGCGGGGCCGGGCCAAGGCTGCCGAAGACCTGCGCGAAGCCCGCGACAAAGGCGACCTGAGCGAGAACGCCGAGTACGACGCGGCCAAGGACGCGCAAGGCCTGCTGGAGTTGAAAATATCGAAGCTCGAAGAGGTGCTGGGCAACGCCCGCGTGCTCGACGAGACCAATATGGATTTCAGCAAAGTGCTCATTCAGAGCAAGGTGAAGCTGAAAAACCTCAAAAATAATATGGTGCTCGACTACCTGCTCGTAGCCGAGGAAGAAGCCAACCTAGCGGCCGGCAAAATCTCGGTAAAGTCGCCCATTGGAAAAGGCCTGCTGGGCAAGGAGGTAGGCGACGTGGCCGAAATCACGGTGCCCGCCGGCAAGCTCCAATTCGAGATTCTGGAAGTAGGGCGGTAGTGATTAATGACTAACGGGCTATGAATAATGAAAGAGCAGCGCTGGAAGGCGCTGCTTTTTTGTGGCTGCCTGGTAGCGACAGCCTGGCTCCTGTGGCTGGTAGCTTTATTTGTCTCTGCTTCAGGCTGCGCTGGTCATTTGCCACTGGCCATTAATCACTAACCACTAACCAATATGCCTTCCATTTTCTCGCGCATCGTATCGGGCGAGCTGCCCGCCTATAAGGTTGCAGAAGACGCTGACCACTTGGCTTTTCTCGATATTACCCCGCTGGTGGAAGGCCACACGCTGGTGATTCCCAAGAAGGAAATCGACTATATATTCGACTTGTCGCCGCAGGCGTTGGCGGCGCTGCACGTGTTTGCGCAGCGTGTGGCCAAGGGGGTGCAGGCGGCTGTGCCGTGCCGCCGCATCGGGGTGGCCGTAATTGGGTTGGAAGTGCCGCACGCGCACATTCACCTCATCCCGATGAATAAGGTGGCCGATATGAATTTTGCCAACCCCAAAATCCAGGTGCCCGAAGCTCGCATGCAGGCGCTGGCCGCTGCTATTGCGGCCAAAGTAGACGGCGGCAGCGGCCTGGCCGCAGCGCCGGGCGGCAGCCCTACCCCCCCTGCCGCCGCCAACGACGCCACGGTGGCTCAACTGCAAAATCTGACAAAAGGCCTGAACTTCATCAGCGAATCGGATGCCCCACTCGAAGCCGTGAGCTACGCCGCGCCGGCCGGCGACTTGCCCAACCCGGTGCTGCTTCAGCTGCTGGGCGAGCCTGCCCAGGCTAAGGTGGAGGTGGTGGAGCTAACGCAATTTCTGCGCAACCACACGGCCGACAACGGCGTGCTCGGCAATGTGGCCCTGGCCAACCGCTACAAGGCGCTGCAACTTTACATGAAGCAAGAGCTGGACGGCGTTCAGGTG
>CALMOO010000001.1:16280-18085 GCA_937871705.1 uncultured Hymenobacter sp. | reverse complement strand
GCGATACACGTCCTGCAAGTGCTCCCACACGGGGCTTTGCTGCAGCTCGGGCACGGCTTCTAGCAGGGGCTGGCCCAGCAGCTGTCGGCCGGCAAACAGGTGCTGGTAGCCCGGGTTGACGAGTTCGTAGACAAAATCAGGGCCCTGCAGCAAGCACATGGCCGCTGGGGCCTGCAGCACGAGCTGGCTCAGGCGCTGCCGCTCCCGTTCAGCTTCGAGTAGGGCCTCCTGCTCTCGGCCTTGCGCCTGGGCCATGGCGCGCCGCGCTTGCACCTCCTCGGTTACATTAACCGAGCTGTGAATAATGTAGCTCAACTGGCCCTGGGCGTCAAAGACGGGCGTATTGCGCGGCAGCCAGTGGCGTTCCACGAAGTGCCCGGGCCGTTCCGGGTCGAGCACGTCGTAGTGCTGCAGGGCCATCTGGTGGGGCTTTCCGGTAGCGATAACGAGTTCGAGCGAGGCGCGCCAGTTGCGCACGGCATTAGCCCCAGGCGCGGCCGGGTTATCGGGAAAGGCGTCGAACAGATAGCGCCCCACTAGCTCGTCGCGCCGTTTCAGGGTGTCGGCCAAATAGGCGTTGCTGGCCGTAAGAATACGCAACTCAGGCGAGATCACGATGTACGAGTCAGGCACCGTTTCCAGGGCGCTTAACTGCTGGGTGAGGTCGGGGCTAGCGTCTAGAGTAGGCATCAGGCTGCTTAACGTAGCCAGCAAACAGGAGGTTAAGCAAGGCGAGCCTGCGGTAAGAGCCAGTAAGTAGGCTTACGAATTACTAGTGCCTTTACGGCTCTGTAAGGGGCAGTGGCTGTTGCAGAACTCCTGGTCCGTTTGACCTCCTGTTCCCAAACTGCTGCTACCGGCGGTAATACTTGCGCTAAAAAGGCAAAAGCCGCTGTTCAGCCGGTGGTTTGGGCAGGGCGATAGCTAGGCGCAGGACGTGTTGGGATTGGTGCTTGAGCAGCTTCTTGAGATTGAAGGCGATGGCGGTTAGTAGCATTGTTTTATGCGTACTGCTACGACCTCGCGTATTGATCCGGCGTAGGCCGTAGTGCTGCAGTAAGCTGCCAAATACGGGTTCTATGGTGCGCTGACGCAGCCGACGCATGTACCGACCCTGTCGGCTCTGCTCTCGGGTGAGGGCGCGACGGTAGGGCGCGGCGTAGGCGGTGCGAATAAGCTGCCGCTTCTTGACCTTCGGGGCGCAGGTCGGCTTGAGTGGGCACAAGCGGCAGTCGCGGCTAGCCGCTCGGTATATTTTCCCCAGCCCACCGTCCTGGTTTTTATCAAAGGCTCTAAAAGGTAGTGCTTTGCCAGCTGCGCACGTAAAGCAGTTTGCTTCCGCATCGTAGGTAAAGCCCTCGGTTTCTGGCTTGTACTTCCCAAAAACGGGAATCTAAGGCGTAATGCCGCGGGCTTCCAGTAGGGCGTAGTTCACCCCATTGGAGTAATTGGTATCTGCGGCTACCTCCTACCACGGCAGTTGCTGGGCGAGCAGCCGTTGGTGCAGGGGCTCGACGATGCTGGGCAGTAGCACGCTATCGCGGCGGTCGGCAAAATCAGCTTGGATATGGCTAATAACACCAGCACCCTCATCCACGGCCATGCTGCACAAGTACATGCTGCACAATTAGTTAAGGGCGCACACTTTCCCCGGTTTGACCGAAATGCGCGCGTCGGGGTCGCCGGGGCTGTAGTGCGTTTTGTTGCTTAGTAGCTGCGCCTGCGGCCGGTCACGCCCTAGCGGGCCGCAGTCATGGCGCAGGTAGCGGGCGTGGGTGGAGGCCACGCGCCGCAGTTCATGAGCC
>CALMOO010000001.1:1885-16270 GCA_937871705.1 uncultured Hymenobacter sp. | reverse complement strand
CTAGTAAGCTGTGCCTCCGGTGGGGCGGCCGGCGCCGCTTGAGCTGGCTTGTCGGCTACGTGTAAGACAGGCGCTGTGGTGTCGGCGGGTTGCTTCTCGCACAGGCTTTCGAGCGAGGCGTTGGCTTTGACGAAGGCGGAGTCCACGGCCTGCGTGTGGCCCGTCACCAGGCCCGCGGCCACGCACTGCGCGAAAACGTAGTCAAACAACTGCTCGAAGACGGTGGCCGGGTAGAGTTGGCGAGTGCGGCTGATGGTCGAGTGCCAGGGCAGGTCTTCGTCCACCTCGTAGCCCAGAAAGTACAGGATGTCGAGCCGCAGACTACAGTGCTCGATGAGGTGACGGTCGCTGACCAGGTTTTCTAGGCGGCTGACGAGCATCAGCTTAAAGAACACGACGGGGTCCAAGCAGGGCTGGCCAGTGTGACTGTAGAGGGTCTGCGTCTGCTGATAGAGAAAGTCCCAGTCGAGCAGCTCGGCTAGCCGACGGTAGAGATTCTGCTTCGGCACGCGCTCCGACAAGCGGAAGCGTAGCATGACTTTATCGACGAATGTGGCCCTGCATAGACCTAAGATACCACTGGCCTGCCACTTACTTCTGCAACAGCCACTGCAGCTATGTAACCTTAAATAGCCCTTCCTTCACTAAACGTTCTAAGCTCGACTAGTCAAGGCTGCTATGCTACTAGGCCAAGCCTTTCTGCGCGGTGGACGCATGCAACCATTTTGCTTCGTAAGCTATCCTGCTGCTAGTTGCCTCACCTCTTTTCCTGTTCTGCTATGTTGCGTGCCTACCCCCTGCTGGAGCTTAGCGGTTTGGTCTTGCTACTCGGTGCCGTTAGTTGTGACCCCAACAAAGCCGATATGGACACAACCTCCTGCACGCACGAGGCTCAAATCATTGGGCGTACTATTTGCGGGTCGAACGGGTACATCCTGGCCTTGGCCTCCCCGCGGGATACCGTCATTACGTATAACATGCCCGTTGAAGTGGGCGCCCTGACGGCCCAAGCCCACTACCAGGTTGGCACTGCGATTCCCTTATTCACGCCGGACAGTTTCATCCGCCTCAAGCTGGGCTATGCCGTGCTGGCTCCGGCTGAGCGCACGCCAGGTGTGTGCCTAACGACCGTTTACGTAGCTCCTTTTAACAAATTGACCAACAACGGCCGGGAAATCCGCGTCCTGTGTGCCAGTCAGGCGCCCTGATAATGAGCCAGCTGCCTAAGCCATGAAGCTACCCCTCTCGTTTGTCAAGCTTGGTTTAATAACTGTTTATAACCTCAGCTATTAAGCTGGTTGATTGGCCAACCGGCTGAGCGGTCTTCTCTTCGTTGCCATGCGTAGCTACTCCGCTTTCTGGCTCTTTAGCTGACTGTTTTTTAACAGTATAGGTGCCTGGGCTCAACAAGAAGCGCGGATCTGGTACTTCGACAGCAGAATCGGCTTCGATTTCTCATGCACAATAGCTGGCTTAACAATGATTTGTTACCCTACTATACTGACTATTAGAAACTTATATGCGCTATTTATAGCGTTTTGTCTTCTATCCTGCAACCATATCGAGACAGGTAAAACCTTGAAGAAATCGGACGTCGATTTTATTAAGGGTATTGGCCTGCTTGAGGAGGAGGAAGAAATTCATAAGTTCTATTCTGAATTCAAGAATAAGAACGCAGGTAACTTCTTTACTGACAAGCGGGTGGCTCACTACTGGATTGATGATAGCAACAAGCAAAAGACTCTGTTGTCATCTGCTTTCTATCCAGAAATAGTTTCTATTGACACTGTCTACTACGCCGGCGCCACCTACTGTCCTTATCTGCTTGTTAAGAAGACTGATAAGACACAGTTTAAGGTATGTGCTGAAGGGAAACGAGCAGAGGTAAAGCAGTTCTTCGAGGAAGCATTAAGCTTATGGAAACAGCATAGAGAGCAACGGTAGCTTAATCCGGCTAAATGCTATTTGTCACAAGGAATTGCAAGAAGCAAAACCGTCACTATTCCAAGACTCCGAGAAGCCACGTTATTTTGTTCAACTATTCCCAGAAAGAAGCGCCCTCGTCGACTACTCCCACTGCTCACTTAGTCCTATTCAATTGCCATCTAGGTGCGCTTCAGGAGCAATGGCCTGCCTTAGTGGCGCCTGCTGAGCGGAATCGCATTATTTCTACTGCTTCGTTGAATGAGCCCTTACGAAGTAATAGAGATAGATGACTCGACTCCGCTCAACATGACCTAAACTTAGAAATTTCATCACGCTCTTCTTAATACCCCCTCCGCCAAGAACACAAGAAATACAACTCAGCTCCAAGCATACTGCAAACGGCAGTGGGCGGACAAATTGATTGCCTGCCCACTGCCGTTTCGCATGGCTTACGGCCGCAGCGATTAGTTCATCAGGCTAATGTTGGTCATGCCGCCGTCGGCCAGGATTTCCGTGCCCACGATAAACGAAGAGTCATCCGAAGCCAGAAAAACGGCGGTTTTACCCATTTCCGCGGGCAGGCCCATGCGGCCCAGGGGAATCAAATCCCGCCATCCCTGCTTGACCTGTTCCAACTGCGGCTGCGGCACTAGTTTGCCAAAGACCGGGGTGTCGATGGAACCCGGCGAGAGCGTGTTCACACGGATTTTCCGGTCTAACAAGTCAAGCGACAAGCCCTTCGCCAGGGAGATGACCGCTGCTTTGGCCGCAGCGTAGATGGTCATGCCTGGGGCAGCCCGGTGGGCGGCACTCGAGCCAATTAGAATGATGGAAGCTCCGTCGCTGAGATACGGCAGGGCTTGCTGGACCGTGAAGTAGGCGCTTTTCAGGTTTAGGTCCATATACCGGTCGTAGTTATCCTCAGTGACGTCCACGATGGACGCCATGGGACTGCCGTCGACTACCCCGCCGGCGTTTACCACGAGCGTATCAATCTTGCCGAACCGCTCAGCCGTGGCCTGGAACACGCGTTTTAGGTCTTCCAGCTTGGTTACGTCGCCTGATATGCTGATAAAGCCGCTTCCCAGTTCCTGCACGGCCTGGTCCAGTGTTTCCTGGTTTCGGCCGGTGATGGTGCCGATGGCACCTTCGTTTTTGAATGCTTCAGCAATGCCAAAGCCAATGCCGCTGTTGCCGCCGGTTACGACGACGACTTTACCTTGTAATTTCATGAAGGGTAAAAAAGTAAATAGGGGAAAAAGGGCATAAAGAGCCAGCCCCGCCTCCCTTGAAGCAAGCCTGCTGGAGTTAACTATTTGTTGGTGGTAGCCACGGCGGCTGGTTGCCGCGCTCGCAAGCCCTACCGGAGAAGCACCCTCCGATAGGACTTACGTCGGTTGCCTCTGCCTTTTGATGACGCAAAACCAACCCGCTTGCCGGAGGCAAAACGGGACTTAGCGGCTGACAGAGCTAGCGGGTGTATAGAGCAGTCCGGTCGAACCAGCCGCCAGACGTGGTCAAACCAAGGGCACGCCAAACACGCGCCTGGGCGTTACGGTTTACCTGGCTGACTGGCGTAGTCCCGCGTTGTGCCAGCTGGTGCCACTAGGCCCACGCAAGCCCGGTGGTGCGCCTAGCGCACCTAGTACCTATGTCCTACCTGTATTGCTATGGTTGAAGCGTTTCGCAACTACCTGACGCCGAAAGCCGCGTTTACCGACGCCGATTTGGAGCAGCTCGAAGCGGCGGCCATTACCCGGAAGCTTAAGCGCCACCAGTTCCTGGTACGCAGCGGAGAAGTATGCCACTACATTGCCTTTGTCATCCGTGGTTCCCTACGTCTGTACCGCACCGACGAGCAGGCCGAGGAGCACATCCTACGCTTTGCTATTGAGAACTGGTGGATTACCGACGCCGAAAGCTTTCGGACCGGGCAGCCCTCCGTCGGAGCCATCGACGCGCTGGAAGACACGCAGGTGCTGCTGTGGTCCAAAGAAAGCTGGGACCGAGTGAAGCGGGAAGTGCCGGCTTTCAACGCGCTGGAAAACCAACTGGCGGGCCGCAACCTCGACGCCCAGGTAAACCGGCTCTACGCGGCCATCAGCCACACCGCCGAAGCGCGTTACCAAGCCTTTGTGGCGGCTTTTCCGGATTTCTACCGGCGCATGCCGCTGCACCTGATTGCCTCGTACTTGGGCGTATCACGCGAAACGCTCAGCCGCATCCGCAAGCACACCGGGTTGTACTAGCTACGGCGTGGTGTCGAAGCGGATGCCGGTCAGCTCTTCGGATAAGGACCACAGCCGTTTCGCCACGGCGGCATCGACGGAATAGGGCATGACGCCGGCCGACTTCACGCCTGCGGAGAATCCCCCCCCAGCGCTAAGGACGCTACATCCACGTCCTCGCAATACACCCCGCCGCGGTCATTCAGCAAGGGGCTCGTTGCGCACCACACCGTAGTAGCGGCCCCCTGCGGAATGGTTTTCAGCGCGGCAATAACTTCCAGCACCTCCTTGCCTTCGTCATCATAAAAGCCGAACTGCTGCAGTATTTCCAGGGGGGGGTCCCGCAGCAGCTCGGTGCCCCAAATGTTGCCGGGGTGCAAGGAATAGGCGCGCACGCCAAAGGCCTTGGCGCGATTGTCCAGCTCCAATGCAAACAGGTTGAGCGCGGTTTTCGAATGCCCATAGGCGGCCATGGTGTCGTAGTCGTGGTGCTCGAAGTTGGGGTCTTCAAAGTCGAACGGCCCAAACTGGTGCCCAAGCGAGGAGACGTTTACCACGCGGGCACCCTGTGCAGCTTTGAGCGCCTCCCACAAGCGGGCCGTCAGCTGAAACGGCGCTAAATAGTTGGTAGCTAACTGCGACTCCGTCCCCCGGTTGTTGCGGCGCAAGGGCACGAACATGATGCCCGCGTTGTGGATGAGTAGGTGCAGCGGCTGGCCAGACGCCAGGAAGCTCGTGGCAAAGGCGTCGATGGAGTCGGGATTTAGTAAATCCAGCTCGGCCAACTCCACGTTGGCCATGCCGCGCAGGTTTTCCCGGGCCTTGCCCAGGCTGCGGGCCGGCACGATGACAGTGGCGCCGGCCGCGGCCAGTGTTTTGGTGGTTTCCAAGCCAATGCCCGTGTACCCGCCCGTGATGATGGACACTTTGCCGGCCAGGTTCAGGCCCTGGAGAACCTCACTGGCGGTGGAGGCGGCCGTAAACCCCGAGCCGATAGGCACTTGTAAGGCGCCGTTGTTATTAGTCTGTTCCATGGTGCTCAATAAGTTGTGTTGCTAGATGTTACAGCCCGTAAATGCCGCCGGAAACGGCTATTTTCTCCCCTGTAATCCAGGCCGCATCCTCCGACGCCAGAAACACAGCCACTTTCGCTATATCCTCCGGCTGCCCCGTACGGCCCAAGGGTGTCGTCGCCACTAAGCGGGTTTCTGCCTCACTGCCGATAAAGCCGCCCCTGCGCGACCCTTCCGTATCCACCACGCCCGGCAAAATCGAATTAATGCGGATGTTGCGGCCGCTGAATTCCTTCGACAAGGCCGTGGTTAGGGCATCCAAGGCGGCTTTGGACGCCGAATACACCGCCCCGGTGGGCAGCGGCGTTCTACCGGCCTCCGAACTGATATTGAGGATGGTGCCGCCGGTAGCGCCAAATAGCTTCAGCGATTCCTGAATGGTCAGAATAGACCCCAACACGTTGAGGTTAAAGTGCTGATGGAATGTCTCCCGGGAGACGTTCTCAATTGGTTCGTAGCAGTACACGCCCGCGTTGTTGACCAGGATATCCAAGGTGCCGAATGTCCGTTCGGTTTCTTGGAACAGCCGGCGTACCTCGGCTTCCTTCGACACATCGGCTTGCACGGCAAGGGCGGTGCCGCCCTGGGCGGTAATGGCTTGCACCACGCGGTCAGCCCCGTCCTTGCTGGCGGCGTAGTTTACCACCACCTTAGCGCCTTCAGCGGCATAAAAGGTGGCAATGGCTGCTCCGATGCCTTTGGAGGCTCCGGTAACGACGGCGACTTTGTTTTGTAGTTTGTTCATTGTTGCTTAGGTGAGAAAATGACCTTCCCAGCCAGTTCGTTGGGTCGGGAGGTAGTTGAGACGCTCTTGGGCTTAGAGAAAGGCGTGCGGGTGAAGTAAGTCAACTGCGCCACAGGGAGTATACCGGTCCTGCGCAGTGGCCCAGCCAGGTTTTTCACCGGATGACCGCACCCTGGCGCGGCCATTTGATAAGGCAAAATTGGCGGGGCCTCGGGGGGCAAAACGAGGACATTTGTCACCGAATTTGCCCCTCTTGCTGCAAGCGCCCGGCCACCAGTTGCCGCAGCTTCATCGACTGGCCTCGGGCAGGCGGGAAATAAAAAACGGTCCTTCCGAGAGGAAGGACCGCGTATATAATCAGCTTACTAGCGTGAAAAAGACCAATCAGCAGAAGTTGCAGGATGTGCCACGTGGGCACCCACGGCCGGGCCGGTGCCCACAAGACCATGCTGTCCGCGGCCACTGCCCGCCAAAAAACGACCGTATTTTAAAGCCTTACTTACAGTACGCAAACGACTTAGAAACGCAGGTTTTCTGAGTCGTTTGCGTGGCACCTTCTTTTGGAGGTTATCTTCAACTGAAGGTCAACAGCGATAACAAGGTTTAAAAGGAACAGTACCACGCCTGGAGCAACGGCCGGCAGAGCCAAAATCCGCACTTATTCCAAGAATAGAGTTATACCAGACAGTAGATAACGGAACAAAAGCAAGCAAAGAGGCCCCTATCAGACTAGCTGTTTCCTTTCTTTTACCCAAGAAGTACTAGGACAGGCAGGTTTATTGGCCATGCCGTCTTCTCCAGCCCCTGCGTAAGCAAAAAGCCCCGCTGGAAAATCCGTGCGGGGCCCTTGCCTTATTTCTTTTGCCCGCCAGGCAGGCGCGCAGTGAAGGTTACGCGCCCGATTCATTATTTGAAATGGACCAGGTCCTTAAATATCAAGTGACCCCAGCTGTTTCCGTGCGCCTGCACCAGCCGGCCACCTTCCGAAAGCCCCCCGAGCTGGACGGGTGAAAAACCGAGCTTTTCCGCCAGTGCTCCAATCTGCCCAGCTGCGTCGTCCTCGTCACTCGCCAGAAATACCACGCGCCGGCCACCCTGTACGGCCGGGTCTTGGCCCAGGATAGCCGCGCCTAAATGGTTGAAGCCCTTCACTAGGCTACCGCCCGGGAAGGCCTGCGCGACGACGTGAGCGGAAGGCTGTCCGCCTAATTGCTCCAGGGGTATGCCGTAGGCATTGGTTACATCGACGATAGTCTTTCCCTGCCAAGTGGGCAGCGCCTGGGCAACAGTGGGGTGCGCTTCGAAACGGACCGCCAAAAAGAGGATGTCGGCCTTGACAGCTTCCGCCAGGGTGGTGGCAATGACCTCAGGCCCAATCGCGGCGGCCTCGGCAGCAAAGCTTTGCGGGTCGCGGGTGGTGGCCACGGCTACTGCGAGGCCCTTGCGGGTAAACGCCTTGGCCAGGGCCTGGCCAATCTTCCCGAAGCCGATAATGGCATAGCTCGGTGCATTGTTTTCTACGTTACTCATGATGAAAACGACCTATTGGTCCACTTGGTTAATCTTTTTAAAAACCATACATGCCCCCCGACACGGCAAGCTGCTCGCCCGTAATCCAGGCAGCCTCGTCAGACGCCAGGAAGACGGCCGCTTTGGCAATGTCGGCGGGTTGACCTCGGCGGCCCAGCGGAGTATTGGCCACAAACATCTTTTCATAGTCACTGCCCGTCGTGACGCCCGCCGCACTGGCCCCTTCCGTGTCCGTGGCGCCCGGCAAAATAGAATTGACCCGGATGTTTTTGGCCCCCAGCTCTTTCGCCAACGCAATCGTGAGGGCATCCAAGGCCGCTTTCGTGGCCGAGTAGAGCGAGACGCCCGCCATCGGTGATTTGCTGGCCCCCGAGCTGATGTTGAGGATAGTGCCACCTTTCTCGCCAAACAGGTTCACGGCGGCCTGCATGGTCAGCACCGCTCCCAACACATTGACGTTGAAATGCTGATGAAACTTTTCGGCCGAGGCCTGGTCAAGCGGCAGGAATTGCTGATAAACCGCGTTGTTCACCAAAATATCCAGGGTGCCGAACGCCGCCTTGGTTTCGGCAAACAGGCGGGCGACATCGGCTTCGTTCGATACATCGGCTTGCACGGCAAGGGCCGTGCCGCCGCTCGCAGTGATGGCTTTTACCACGTTGTCCGCGCTTTCTTTGCTGGAGGCATAGTTTACCACTACGCTGGCGCCTTCGGCGGCAAAATAGGTAGCAATGGCTGCCCCGATTCCTTTCGCGGCACCGGTCACAATGGCTACTTTGTTCTGAAGCTTGTTCATCTTCGTGTTCCGTTAAAATGGGGAGGTAGTAAGTGGCGCCCGTGTAGGGCCCCTTAGTTAGCCAAATAGGTCATGCCCCCATCCACGAGCAATTCCGCTCCCAGCAGAAATGCGGAATCATCCGACGCCAGGAACACCGCTGTTTTCCCAATGTCGGCGGGCTGCCCGATGCGGCCGATGGGCATTTGCCCAGCGAAGTGTGTTTTTAAGGCGTCCAGTTGGTCGGCGGGAACAAACTTGTCAAAGGCGGGCGTATCCGTGGTGCCGGGCGTGATGACATTGGCACGAATCTTTCGGGCTAACAAGTCGCTGGAAAAACCCTTGGCCAAAAAGATGACCGCCGCTTTGGCCGCGCCATAAAGCGTAAAATTCGGATAGGCCCGATGGGCGGCATTGGACCCGAGCAGAATAATAGAGGCCCCCTCATTCAGGTAGGGCAGCGCGTGCTGCACCGTGAAGTAGACGCTTTTTAGGTTCAGCGCCAGGGTCTGGTCAAAGTCGGCTTCGCCTAGCGTGGCCACCGTGCCAACGGCTCCTCCCCCCGCATTAGCCACCACCACGTCTATTTTACCAAATTTTTCCGCGGTTTCCTGAAACACCCTTTCCAGGTCGGCCAGGTTCGTCACATCGGCCTGGAGGGCAATGAAATTCTCGCCTAGTTGCGCCACTGCGCTCGCTAACGTTTCCGGATTTCGGCCGACGATCACGCCTTTGGCCCCCTCGTTTTTAAAGGCCTGGGCAATGCCGAAGCCGATGCCACTATTGCCGCCGGTAATCACTGCGATCTTATTCTGAAGCTTGCTCATCTGCTGATTTTTAAGATTGTGCGCTGCAAAGCTAGGATGACAAGGTTACCTTTAGCAACTTTGTAACAAAAAGTAACAGTAACCATGGGGTAACCTTGTAACCCCCCCGTAACTACCTCCCTTATGCAGTGCACCCGCAATCAGACCCCGGAACACCAACGAGCCATGCGCGCCGTCCAAGATTCGATGGACATCCTCAATGGCAAGTGGAAGATTCCCATCATCTCGTCCATGTGCTACTACACCGAGCGGCGCTTCTCGGACATTTTGAACGATGTGGACGGCATCTCCAACAAGATGCTGAGTAAGGAATTGAAGGAGCTCGAACTCAATCAGCTCGTCAAGCGCACGGTGTTAGCCACGCAGCCCGTCACGGTACAGTATGAGTTGACGGAGCACGGCAAAACGTTGCAAACTATCATTCACACCTTGACGGAGTGGGGCATCGCGCATCATGACAAAATATTCGCGCAGTAAGCGCTAAGAGATATTTTTCAGTCCCCTGCGCAGTAGCCGCCGGACAGGTCTTCGTCGGCTACTGCGCAGGAGCGCCCCCAGCTAGCGGGCAACCTCGCCGTCGAACACCTAGCTGCTTAGCCAACTGAGCCAGCAAGTGGCCAGGTTGATTAGCCTAGGTCAACAAGGTACACCTTTCAGCGACCCCCTCTCCTACCCCCAATAAGTAACCAAAAAGCTTCGTTTCATCGGGTCAAGAAGTGGGTTCCGAAAGTTTTTGGCTATTAGCTTTGTGACCCATACTTCCTGAGCCATGCAACATACCTTTGGCTACGCCCGCGTTTCCGCCACTGACCAAAACCTCGCCACCCAGTTGGATGACTTGACCCACGCGGGATGCACGCGCATCTTCCATGAGAAGGTGTCGGGTACGCGCATCAGCAGTGTGGCCCTCGATGAGCTGCTAGCCACCGTGCGCGAGGGCGATGTGGTCGTGGTGAATCGACTGGCGCGGCTAGGGCGTAACACGGTGCACACGATTCAGCTGGTGGAGGAGTTCAACCGCCGTGGCGTGCACTTTCGAGCCCTCGACCTGGGCATCGACTCGCGCACCCCGGCCGGTAAGATGATCATCGGGGTGTTCTCCTCCTTCAACCAGTATGAGCGCGAGAACAACCGGCAGAAGAGCTTAGCCGGCATTGAGCTGGCCAAGCAGCAGGGCAAGCACCTAGGCCGCCCAGCGGGACGCGATGCCGAGAAGGTGGCCAAGGTAGCTAAAGCGCTAGCCAAAGGTTTGTCCGTAGCGGAGATTGTCACCCTCACTGGTATCAGCCGCGCCAGCGTCAAGCGCTACCGCCAGGATTTAACAGTGAATTCCTAAAGTGGATTCTATCCCAGGGTTCTCTTACTAGCAAAGGTATTGAATTACCTAGGCGCTGACGAGCTAGACAAGAAGGGGCCGCTGCTAGAGGCAAGAATTTTACAGGTAGGCAGGCGCTTACTTTTATGCGATGAAGTACTTGCACGCCGTGGGTCTGCGCTCCCTCTTGGGATTGGGGCTACTGGCGGGTTGTCACGAGGCTCCCTCCTCGACTCAAGTTCCCCCGCCGCCAACGCTACCCCCCTCCCCCTTACCTCCTAGGCCACTTACCCCTCCTTCACCCCCACTGCAGGAGCCGGAATTGTCGCGGCAGATGGCGCGCGAGCTCAGCGCCGAGGGTTTCGACGAGAAACCCCTGCCTGTCTCGGCGCCCAAATTTATGGGCTACCGTCGCTACCAGGGTACTGTTAACGGGCAGTCGGTAGTTGTAGAGCTGCAGCCTACCTGGGTGGCCTACCCCGGCTATTTCACCTGTGAGAGCACCTTTTATTCCCCAGCGTCTGGGGTAGCTTCCGCCTTGCAAGTAGCCTACGGGTGGACAACCGGCCAAGCGCTAGAATTTACTACGGGAGATCGGCAGCTCTGGTGTGCGGCCCAGCCTCTGGGGCCCCTACTCTCAGGCAGCTGCTATACGCGCAGTGGCCAGCTGCTCGGGGTTTTTAGTTTGCGCGAGAGTTACGCCGGAGCCGTCCGCTACGAAATCCTGGAAGAAACAGCCCCCGGGCGAGCCGGCACAGATGCGTTCGGCGAGCCGGATACGGCTAGCGTTACGCTGCACTACCTCCATTTACTAGGCCGTGACACCTTGCGCCCGGCTCTGGCTCAGCTACAGTGCCCACGGCCCGCCCAACGGCAACGCGCCCAGCGCGAACTGGCCGCGGAGCTTACGCCCACCTCCGACGGCTTCGCCGCCGTCTATCAGGAAACGAAATGGGTGACGCTTAACGAGGCGGACCTGCTCTCCTACCACGTCAGTCTGGAGGAGTCCGTCATGAAGAAGCGCCACGGCGAGCATACTGGTGAGCAGGTCTTGCTGGACCTACGCACGGGCCGCGAACTAGACCTGCTCGCGCAACTACGCCCCGGGGGCCTCAAGGCCTTACAGCGGCTACTTGCGCGCCAAGCGTTGCAGGATACGACCGCGGCGGCACACAACTGGTTGAACAAGGGGCTGATGGAAGAACCAGAAGAGGGCTTTGTGATCACGCCAGCTGGGTGGGAAGCGCATTATAACACGGCCATTGAGGATGAGCCCTTCTCGGCCTATAGTGTAGCGGCTTCGTGGTCAGAGCTGCAGCCGTTGCTACGGGCGGATAGTCCCCTTCAGCGTCTGCTAAGGGCGCGAGGGTTGAAAAGCAAGGGTAGCAGTCGGCTTTGCTTAAGGGAGGTACGTTGACTAGCGGCGGCAGGAAAAAGCGCCTAAACGAAGGGTGATTTTGTACTAGCTAGATATACCGAGTAGACTTGGCTACTACGGGTATGGCTAAGCAAATAGTAATACCTTCGACTCGGCAACTAACATTGGCTTAGTGGTCCAGCCATTGCTTAAAGGCAGGCGCGCGGCCGGCGCTTACGACCAGGGTCTCCTCCGCAACTGGAGGTGCTACCTGCAGGACCAGGCGCCCCTTGAAATAAGGACGGATTTCCTGCACTGCGCCGATACTCAGGATAAACTGGCGGTTGATGCGGAAGAAGGTCCGGGCATCTAATTGGGCTTCTAGTTGGTCGAGCGTATCGGGAAGGATAAACCGCTTGCCGGGGTGGGTGACGAGGAACACCACGCCCTCTTCGGCCAGAAAATACGCCACCTGGTCCACCGGCACGGCTTTCAACACCTGCCCATATTTTACCAGAAAGCGCGCGCGCGGCGTGGTGTGTACCAGGCGCTGCACGTTCTCGATAGCGGCCGGTAGCGACGCCGGGTGCCGGGTTTCGTACTTCAGCAGGGCGCGTTCCACCTCCGCGGCTTGCAGAGGCTTGAGTAGGTAGTCCACGCTGTTTACCTGAAAGGCTTGGATGGCGTACGCGTCGTAGGCGGTGGTAAAAATGACGGGCGCGTCCACCGCCACCTGCCGGAAGATGTCGAAGCTGTTGCCGTCCGACAAATGAATGTCGCAGAAAAGTACATCGGGGGCCGGTTGGGCGCGCAGCCAGTCCACGGCTTCTTCTACCGAGCCCAGCGACGCGAGGAGGCGCGTGGTGGGCCGCAGGCGGGTGAGTAGGGCGGCCAGCGCCTGGGCGGCCAGGGGCTCGTCTTCGATGATAACGACTCTCATGCGGCGGGGGCAGTCAGGAGCGGGAGGCGGACGACGAAGGACGCCGGCGTGGGCACGATTTCCACGGGGCGGTCGGTGAGGTGGTGGTAGCGGCGCTGAATATTTTGCAGGCCCGTGTGGGTGGAAGTCACCGCGTCGGCGCGGGGCTGCCGGTTGTTTTCGACCACCAACAGGCCGTCAGCGGTGAATACCTTGATGCGCAAGGGCTTGCGGGTGGTAGAGCCGTTGTGCTTGATAGCGTTTTCCAGCAGCATTTGCACGGCGGTGGGCGGCACCAGGGCCTGCTCCCACGCAGGGGCAATGTCCCATTCTACGCATAAGGCCTCGCCAAAGCGGGTTTCCATCAGGTTAGTGTAGGCACGCACGAGCGCCATTTCGCGGTGCAGCGGCACCAGCGGTTGTGCCCCCGAGTCGAGCAAGGCGCGGTACACGTCCGAGAGTTGGCCTAGGAACTGCACGGCCCGGTCGGCGTCGAGGTGAATCAGCGCGCCCAGCACATTGAGGCTGTTAAACAGGAAATGGGGGTCCACCTGATTCTTTAGCGCTTCCAACTGCGCCTGAAAGGTTTCTTTTTGCAGCTGCGCCACTCGGATCACTTCCTCTTGCAGCTTTTGGCGACTGTGCTCGCGCTCCACGAAATAGTAGAAGAACAGGGAGAGCACCGCGCTGACGGCCAGCGAGAAGCGCAGGGACTTAGGTGTCACTTCGGCCGTGGGCACCAGGTAGTGCTGCGGCAGGGAGAAGAATATCACCCAGAAAGCCAGGCTGACTAGCACCACGCACAGCCCTTCCAGCAGGGCCTTAATTGGGGCAGGCGGCCTGGTCAGGCGGTCGGCCCCAAAGAGGCGGGCAATGGGCGCGTGCACCCAAAAGGTAGCCAGCATAAAGGCAAACACCAGTGGTAGCTCTTGGTAACTGGCCAGCGCGCCCCCCCATAACGTGCCATACTGGATGAACACCGCTACCTGGAAGACCGCTGTAGCGGCCAGGGCCGCCAACGCAATTTTTCGAATCATGGGCCGGGTTGAGGCGCCGCGACGCGCCGAAGCAAACTTACCAGCTCATCCGCCAAAAAGCCGTCGGCGGCCGGCTAATTCACTCGGTTCATAGCCCGATTCAAGGCCCTAAAATCCGCCTCCAACAGAAAGCGCTTTCGGCTGGGCGACACATGAAGGAGGTTTGTCGCAGCCTGGTAGCCGCCGGGCGCTGTCCTGTCACCTTCAACATCCCCGCCGCATGAAACTACCTGCTTTCAACCAACCACTTCGCATTTCCCGGTCCCGGGTACTGTGGAAACTAACGAAGGCCGCCCTGGACCGCGACCGCCCAGTACTGGTGCAAATCGTGGTGACCCGCCGCTGTAACCTGGCCTGCGGCTACTGCTATGAGTACGACAAGGTGTCCAAGCCCGTCCCCCTCGCCGAATTGAAAGCGCGGGTGGATGCGTTGCGCAAGCTGAAAGCCGTGTTTGTGACGCTCAACGGGGGCGAGCCACTACTGCACCCGCACATCGCCGAGCTGGTCCGCTATATCGCCGAAGCCGGCCTGGTGCCCATGATTAACACGAATGGCCACGTGCTCAAAGCACCGCTCATTAAGAGTTTGAACGAGGCGGGCCTATTCGGCATGCAGCTGAGCTGCGACAGCCTAGAAGACAATGAGGTGACCG
>CALMOO010000001.1:0-1875 GCA_937871705.1 uncultured Hymenobacter sp. | reverse complement strand
CAGTTTAAGGTGCGGGTCAACGGCGTGCTGGGATCCGGCAACCCGGCCGAGATGGAGGAAGTAGCTAAGGTGGTGGTGGGCTTCGGCTTCGGCTTTCAGTGCTCGCTGATGCGCGACAGCCACGGTCAGACCCTGCCGTTGAGCGACGAAGCCCTGCAAGCCTACCTGCGGATTCGCGGCATGAAGGGCCGCTTGCCGGCTGTGCTTCACGACAACTTCCAGCTGCCCCTCGCCCGCGGCGAACGCAAGCCCTGGAAATGCCGGGCCGGGGCCCGCCACTTCGAGGTGGACGGGGCGGGCCTGGTGCACCTGTGCCAGCCCCAAACCGGCTCGCCGGCCAAGCCCCTGGCCGAGTACTCCGTGGCCGATATCCGCCAGCAGTTCGACTGCGGTAAGTCGTGCTCGGCCCGCTGCCCCATTGCCTACGCCCACCTGGGCAGCCGGCTCGACGGCCTCCGAGGCCAAAACAGCGCCCAGGCCTGATGGAACTAAGCTTGATTATCCCGGCCTTTAACGAAGCCCAGCGCATCGAGCCCACGCTGCGGGATGCGCATCGATTTCTGGCCGCGCGCCCTACCAGCTTCGAAATCATCGTAGTCGACGACGGCTCGATAGATGATACGGTGGCGCTAGTCACGGCGCTGGCCGCCGAATTGCCCGGCCTGCGCGTGCTGTGCTCGCCGGCCAACCGGGGCAAGGGCCACGCGGTGCGCCTGGGCATGCGGGCAGCCGCGGGGCACACGCGGGTTTTCGCCGACGCCGACGGCTCCACGCCCATCGCCGAGGTGGAGGCATTGCTGCGGGCGCTGGCCGCTGGGGCTGACATTGCCATTGGCTCGCGGTACCTGCCCACTTCTCAGGTCACGCGGCCTCAGCCCTGGCACCGCCGGGCTTGGAGCCGGCTCGTCAACCGGGTGGTGCAGCGCATGCTGCTACCCGGCGTGGCCGATACGCACTGTGGCTTCAAGGCTTTTACGGCCGCCGCGGCCGCGCGCACCTTCGCCGCCTGCACCGTGGACGGCTGGTCGTTTGACTTGGAAGTACTGGCCCGGGCCCAGGCCTATGGGTTTCGTATCCAAGAAGTGCCCGTGCGCTGGGAAAACGATGAACGTAGCAAAGCCCGCCTCCGACAGCTCCCCTGCGAGTTTCGGCACGTGTATCACCTCCACAAGCAGCTTCGACAAGTAGAAAATTCTGTTGAATAAGTGCTTGCGAAATAACCTCGAAAGCCGCAGTCTCAGGGTTGTTGGCTTTGGTAGGATTGGCCTTCGACACTACGCGGTAGTTACGTGCCAGCAGCTCGCTCCGCATTGGCCGAGTACCTAGGCTATTACTACACCCCAACGGCTATACGCTACGCGGAACTACTGCACCCCGCCGGAAATAGAATTCCCTGTTTTTCCAATTCAGCTCAACTCAGTTCGGTATCCATTTGAACCCGCCCCCCTCATTTTAACACCCATGAAACATCGCCTATTACTCTTGCCACTGCTACTGCTGCCCGGGCTAGCCCAAGCCTACGCGGGTGGCGGCCACATCTCAGCTGTAGAAGGGATTTTATTTGTCCTCATCTTGCTGATGCCCTTCGTGTTGCCGCCAGTACTGCTACTTTGGGCCTACCTGCGGCCCCGGCAGCTAGGTTTGCAGCTCGTGCAGGGCCTCGTCATGCTGGGCTGCGTATGGCTCTGGAGCGCGCTGCGGCAAGACCGGAGCGTAAGCACCATGGGAGGCGGGGCAGTTGCTTTTTACTTTGAGACGCTTCTGCCGCTGACCCTGTTGCTCAACGGCCTAACCCAGGCGCGCCAAGCGGCGCGCTGGCAAACCCGCCTTCTTTGGACTGGCGCAGCTATCACGGGCGGCTACTCCCTGCTGTGG